>DASQZP010000837.1:0-20494 GCA_035638655.1 Bacteroidales bacterium | reverse complement strand
TTATTGGTTATACATGAACCTTTCTTTGTTTCATGATTTCCTGGTAGGTTGCTATTTCTGCGCAGGTTGATTTATTGATATAAAGGATGATTAATAATTGATAATTAAACCCAATGAAAAGATGCGGGGGCGCGGATATTTGTAGTTATCCATTCCTCTGAATTCTTCGGGATCCTGGCCTTTATATTTGGTAATTGTAAATGCGTTTGTTATGTTACCGGAAAGATGGAGTGAAAATTTACTGTTTTGTGTGTTGTTGAATGAATAACCCAGACTCATATAATCCATACGTAAAAAAGAGGCATTCTCAACATAATAATCGGACAAATATTGTGAGCTAACAAACCGGCTGTCCTTTACCATGGTGGTTATATTTTGCAGATAATCATCCCTAATGAGTCTGTAGTAATAACTTTCTGAACCTGCCAGGTTGTATAAATAATTGCCAATAAAAATCCTTCCGGAAAATGAAAAATCCCAGTTTTTAAAGTTCAGAGAAGAAGAAATACCGCTTATTATTTCAGGATTGGCATTATTATAGAGGTATCTGTTCCTGTAATAAGATGTGAGATCAGTGTATCCGTTATCAATATTTGCGTATATACCTTCCAGTGGATGATTATCCTGATCATATACCTGCTTTAGTACAAAATATGAATTTACCTGAGATCCCGGGTGCTGACTTAAGATCTGCCATTCTTTTACTCCTACTGAGGCGGTTCTATCTGAATATCCGTAGAAAAAACCAGTGATTTTTTCAAGAGACAGAATTTTATTTTTATTGTATGCTGCATTTAAGCTTATTTTCCATTCCCACTTATTGTTTGAAAGTAAAAGTGCATTTAACATTACTTCAACACCTTTATTTTGTATTTTTCCACCATTAAAAATCCTAAATGAATTTGTAAAAAGTGATGAATTAATAATGATCAAATCATCACTGATTTTTGAATAGTAATCAATCTTTCCGTAAACTTTGTTTTCAGCAAATCCAAAATCAATGCCGGCATCGAAGGAAGAAACTTTTTCTTTATTTAACTTCATATTTCCTCCCCACATAAAAAGATCCCATATAGAAGGATATGAAAAAGGCTGAAAGTAGTCTGTTGACCCATATTCAGCACGTAATCCCAGTTCAGAAATGGTTCTGTTTTTTTTTAGAATAGAAGGTTTTAGTAGGTTCCATTTTAGGGATCCCGTATAGGAGGGTTTGCTCATCTGTTCATAGTGACCGTCCTCAGAAGACTCATGACAGGCTGATATATTAATCAATAATTTCTTTGCAATTAAAGAATTTAACCGAAAATAGGCTGATGCCTGGCTCGTTTTTTTAATTGTTTTAAATTCATTACTTTTAATTTTAATTGATTGATTAAGAGTATAATAACCGGCAATAATATCGATTTTGAAGTTTTCTTTTTTGGTTTGTGCGGAATAATTAAGATAGACATCTTTTTTTTGCTCGCTCCCGTTGATGAGTTGTTTATTATGTTGGTTGGCCGGTAAATAGACCCAATACAACCATGCGGCTGCAGTATCAATATCTCTAATTGTTTCATCAGTAATTTTTTCTATTCCGTAATAGAACCCGATCTTAAGATCCGGGAAAAAATGTAATTTATAATCCATTCTAAAATTGCCCGAATGTTGCTTTGTTTTGCTGGTTGAATTAATTTGTTCCAGCTGGGCTACCGGATTGTCAGGACCCCAGGCAATCGGCTCATTGTTTGAATCCGACCACGTGAAATAGCCTCCAAATCTACTATTATTATAAACAGGCTGGGTAGGATCAAAGAATATTGCATTTGAAATGGCACTTTCATCAGCCAGTTGGTTATTATTGAAAATACTATTGAAATTTATATCGAAAATAAGATGATCATTAAAAAAATTTGGTTTGGTTGACAAATAAATGGTTGTGCGTTTGTAGGAAGAAGTTTTTATTATTCCATCCTGATTTGTCCGGCCAAAAGCAAGCAGGACGGGTAAAAACTTATATTTTCCGGATAAACTTAGATGGTGATCCTGAAGAAAGGCTGTACGATAAATTTCATCCTGCCAGTTGGTATTACTATTTCCTGCTAGGCTTATAGCCTGTTCGTCTGCATATTTATTAAGCAATTCTTTGAATTCATTGGCAGAAAATACATCAACTTTTTCGGGTAAATAGGATAAGCCGTAATTTCCGGTATATGCAGCTTTAAATTCCTTGCCGGGTCTTTTTGTTTTAATAACGATGGCGCCATTTGCAGCTTTTTCTCCATAAATAGCATATGCTAAGACTCCCTTAAGGATTGTAATACTTTCTACATCGTGCGGATTTAGTTTTACCTGTCCAATTTCAATTTCCAAATCGTTGACAACTATCAGAGGTGACATATTGGTATAAAACGATGAAATGCCTCTGTTGATAAGATTGTAATCAGTACCTGGCCGCCCGTCATTTGATGAAAGTATTAATCCAGGAACTTTTCCTGAAATAAGTTCCAGTGGATTAATAATCAAACTTCTGTTAAAAGCTGAACTATCAATACATATTGAAGGACCTGCTAATAAATTCTTAGAAACATATTTAAGAATGGTATCTTTATTTTCGTTTAAAGCAGTTGCAGGTAAATTACAAAACAAAGCGATTGTTAAAATACCAAATGTAAATAATTTGAAATTATCCCTCATTGTTTAGCGTTACTGATACATGTTATTTTTCCCCACTGTTCTCTTCTACGATAATAAAACTACTCAAATGGTTTGTAATAAACAAAATATATTAATTACTTAAATGTGAACCGTAAAACAGCCGGATGGTATGAAGGGTAGTTCAGTTAACAATTTACTCTTGTTTATTGTTATTTAATTTCAACCAAAATAAGTAAACCTCTATGCTGATTATTTTATCACCTGCTAAAAATCTTGATTTTAAACGGCAAAGTCCGGTAACAGAATATACCCAGCCTGAGTTTTTAAAGGAGTCGGAGAAGCTGGTACGTAAGCTTAAGACTTTATCTAAGAGAGATTTGAGTGAGCTGATGCACATCAATGAGCGGCTCACAAATCTCAATTATGAGCGATTCAAAGAATGGGGTACTCCTTTTACACCTGAGAACGCCCGACAAGCCCTGATGGCATTCAACGGAGATGTTTATACAGGGTTGCAGGCAGAATCTCTTTCGGCAGATGAACTGCATTTTGCACAGGACCATGTCCGAATCCTGTCAGGACTATATGGTGTTTTGCGTCCGCTTGACCTGATCCAGCCGTACCGGCTCGAGATGGGTACTAAGTTATCTGTTCAGGGAAAGGATGACCTGTATGATTTCTGGGGTAACAGGATTACCACAAGTTTGAATGAGACCCTCGAAACACAATCGTCAAAGGTGCTGATCAATCTGGCCTCACAGGAATATTTCAAATCGGTCAATACAAAGAAACTGGATGCTGAAAAAATAATTACACCTGTTTTTAAAGAATTACGTGGCGATACTTACCGAATGTTCTTTGTTTATGTAAAACAGGCCCGCGGTATGATGACCCGTTTTATTCTGCATAACCAACTTGAAGACCCCGAAGAGATCAAAGGGTTTGATATGGATGGCTATTTCTACAATGAAAACCTTTCCACTGATACTGAATGGGTATTTACCCGCTGATTAGTTAGGGTCTGTCATAGTGACAAGTGTCCGGATCAAAATTTTTGCAATAACGCAGTTATCGGACATTATGGACAGACTCTAGTTAACGTACAATACCAATCCTTTTAGATATTCGCCTTCCGGATGATAAATATTTACGGGATGATCTGCAGGTTGTGTGAGTTGGTGCAGAATCCGCACTTCGCGGCCTGAATTGGCTGCTGCAGCAAAAACTGACTTACGGAAATTATCCTTACTAACCACCTGTGAACAGGAGAAGGTAAACAGAATACCACCAGGCTTTATTTTGTCAAATGCTTTGGCATTTAGTTTCTTATATCCCTGCAATGCATTGTGCAATACATTGTTGTGCTTGGCAAAAGCAGGCGGATCCAGGATAATCAGGTCATAGCTGTTGTCCATATTGTCAAGGTATCCGAAAGCATCTGTTGCGAATGCTTCGTGCCGGACCGGATCAAACCCGTTGAGTGCAACATTTTCGCGCGTAAGCGCAATAGCACCCTGTGAACTGTCCACTGAATGTACCAGGCTGGCGCCTCCTTTCAGTGCGTACACTGAAAATCCTCCTGTATAACAAAACATATTCAGCACTTTCCTGCCTTTTGCATATTCTCCCAGCAGCGCACGATTGTAGCGTTGATCAATGAAGAATCCGGTTTTTTGTCCCTCTACCCAGTTAGGTTTGAATTTGAGTCCGTTTTCAAGCACAATGTGATCGGTTCTGGGTGCTTCACCCCAAACATATCCGTTTTTGGGTTCAATGCCGGATTTAAAAGGAATGGTGCCTTCACTCTTATCATATACTGCGATTAATGCATCACCCAATACGTCCTGAAGGGCCTTAATAATCTCATCTTTCGCGCGGTACATACCAATGGAATGCATCTGCATCACGGCCACACCATTGTAATAATCGATGATTAGTCCGGGCATGCCATCTCCTTCAGCATTAATCAGCCTGAAGACATTGGTAGTAGCATTGCGTATGCCGGACTGTTCGCGGAGTTGCCAGGCATTTTGTATCCTTTTAATCCAGAGGTCGTAACCAGGATCAGCCTGTTCAAAAGACAATACCCTGACTGCGATGGTGCCGATCTGGTAGTGGCCGGTAGCCAGATACTCATCTTTATTATTGAAAACTTCCACTACATCACCTTCATTGAGTGGTCCGTATATTTTTTTGATTGCCCCGGAGAACACCCAGGGATGCCGCCTGTACAGCGACTGGTCTTTACCGGACTTCAGTACTATCTTAGTGTATGACATTAATTCGTTTGGTTATTTATTTTAAACGGGAAGGTTTTATCCGAATACCTTTTTTGCTAATTACAGAGAAATTATTGGTTAATTCGTTTAGGTGATTCATAATAGTTTCTACGACAAGCAAAATCCGCTCTTCGCGATCCATTTCAGTTAATCTAATCAGTAATACACCATTATGTTGGCGTTTCAACCGATAGGTTAGTTCACCAAAATCTTTATCTTCAGTAATCAACAGACATTCATTTTTTACTGCGATGTCTATTACTTCACTATCATTGATTCCTGGATTTTCTTCTGAAACTGAGAGTACTGAGATTTTATGTTTCCGCAATAAACGGATAATACCAAAGTCTACACTTTCATCAGCAAGAATGACCATTTTATGAGGCTTTGGTAAAATTTATTTCATTTTTTACTGAATCGGCTGCAAACAGAAGGCAGGAGACAATATCATCCTTCGTTAAGGCTGGATACGCTTCTAATAAATCCAGAATCGAATCACCCGAGGCCAGCTTTTCCAATATCAGGTCTACCGGAATTCTTGTATTGATAATTACAGGCTTACCATAAAGTATATCCGGATTTGATTCAATATGTAAGGTCCAGTCTACCATTTTTTTCTTTTAAAGTTACTATCATTAATTCAAATTAAATGAAAAAATATTCAAATGGGCTAATTTCTTCTTTTGCTTATATCATTTACTATCATCAAGCACTTAAAACTCTTCTATCACGTCTGGCCTTTGTTTGATTATCTTAATTCGTAGTTAGCAACCGGTGATAAATTTCATAACAAACCCAGGCATCTGTGGCAGCATAGATCAGCTGTGGTTCGGTAAGCTCAGCATTTTCCCAGTTGGTAACGCGTTGTGATTTTGAGATGCGGTGGTCCAGTACAATGCCGGACAATTTCTTTAAGCCATTACTCTCAATATTGAACTTTTTCACAAAATCCTGCAGTTCAATAAAACCGGCTGGTTCAAAATCGTAATGTTCCTGTAATCCAATAATATCGTCTTTAATGGCTGCACCTACTTTGGTAATTTCTTCATTGGCAAGAATTGCAGCCAGGTTATCAGGAAGACCGGTATGATTCAGCCGGAACAAAAAAGCCTGATCGGCTGTAGACAATTGCAAAAGTGCTACCTTGTTCCTTCTGCCTTTTCTGAACGAGGGACGCGTTTCAGTATCAAAGCCAAGTATGGGCTGGCTCTCCAGATAAGGGAGGTGTTGTTTAATATCTTCAGGCTCGTCGATCAGTATTATTTCTCCGGGAAATTGTATCAGAGGTAATTCATTTAATTCTTCAGGACTAATGTTTTCAGCGTATTTCTTATTCTTCATTTTCATCTTCCTTATATTGTTGTTGCTGCCGGGTAATGATCCAGTCACTGGTATCAACATCTTCGAGAGTAGTTTTATTGTCCGGGATTTTTTCCTCTTCATCATCCAGATCGGGGGTATTAAACAACAACTGGTGCATGGGGCGCAGGGCATTTACTAATTTTTGTCCCCAGTATTGTTCAAAATTTTGACGGCATTCCCATAAGGCATCATGCATAATTTCGGTTGTTCCAATCTGATAAAGAGTAATAAAATTTTTTATATCCTGGTAAATGTCAGCAAAATTTTCAGCCAGACTGGCGCCTACAGGTGTTTCGCTGTACTGTATATTCGGATCAAACACCTCCTGGTAAGCATCATGCCGTCCCAGTATTCTTTGTATAGTCTGGTGAATATAATCCCAGTCTTCCTCCGTAACAAGATGTTCAGCCTGCTCTTCCAGCAATGGTTCAATGTCAGGAAGGTTTGTTGCTCTGTAATACAGATTCGAAAGTATACCAAGTGCTTCTGTCAGCAACTGGCGGCGGTTAAGTTCAACAGCTCCTTCAGCCAACTGACAATAGTTATTGGCAACTGATACGAAATCAATTACTTCCTTTGAGTATACTATTTGATCAGCTTGATCTTCCATGTTTCAATCTAATTTTCTGCAAAGTTACAAAGAATGTTGGAAGTTTATCTATTTTTTTGAAAGCGCCTGGCCTTTCCAACTGAGGTTCCTGTTGCTGTCATAAACAAGTTCTGAGTTATCCAGTAACCACTGTATGACCTTAATCAGCTTCTCTTCTGTGTATCTTCTGCTGAGTTTGTCCACCATTTCTTCAAGTGATATAGGTCTTTCTAATGCCTGGTGGCTGATGTCATTCATCATGAGATTAAACTCGTAGCGGCTCAAATCCAGTTCATTTTTGCTGATGCATACATCGCATTGTCCACAGGGATATGAGTTTTTTTCTCCGAAATAAGCCAGCAGCTGCTGACTGCGGCATTTTTTGTTCTCTGTCGCGTAGGTCATTACAGCTTGTATACGGTCAACATATCTTTCTTTTCTGAATGTATAATTTTCATGTGATATATAAAGTGTCTTATCGTCCAGTCTTTCTTCTGTAAATACAATGTAAGGCGTTTGTCGCTGAGGGATGTATTTTACGACCCCATATTGGTTAAGATGATTGAGGTATTTATAAACCTGTTCGACACCTATCCCGGCCTTTTTGGCCAGTAGTTGTTCATTAATGGCTGCAAAATCACTGAAGAGTCCCGAGAATAAACGGAGAACCAGCTTGATAAATCCATCAAATCCTTCATTTTCAACCTGGAATTTATACAGGTCGTCTCTGTTCATTGTAAAGTGTAACATCGAAGGATTGTGTACTTCTTCTGTAAATTCTATATATCCCTCTTTTTGAAGTACCTGCAGGGCACTGTATGTGGTTAGTATGTTCAGTTTATAGGCTGAAGCGAAGCTCCCCATATTAAAATCATAGGCAATGCCTTTTCCACCTCCTGTTGGGATCTGAAGAAAATTTCCCAGGGCCTGGTATACTTTTTTTATTTCTTTTATTTCAGGAAAACTGGAGGCTATCCTGCGGTCAACACTAACTTTATCAGTATTGTTAAATAGAAGTACTGCATAGGATTTTTTTTCATCCCTTCCGCCGCGGCCTGCTTCCTGAAAATAGGCTTCCAGAGAATCAGGCAGGTCCATATGTACCACAAACCTCACATCCGGTTTGTCAATGCCCATTCCAAAAGCATTGGTGGAAACAATGATCTTCGTTCTGCCTTTTTTCCAGTCATCCTGCTTTTGTGTACGCACTACATTGCTGAGTCCTGCATGATAATAATCAGCCGACAGGCCGTTTTTTCTCAAAAAGAGTGAAATTTCTTTTGTTTTTTTCCGGTTACGTACGTATACAATGCCTGTTCCTTTTACATTTCCTGCTATTTTCAGTAATTCCTTAAGCTTGTCTTCCGTCTCCCGCACTACATAAACCAGATTTTTGCGTTCAAAGCTTTTGCGGAAAACATTTTTGGTTGTAAAGCCGAGTTTGTCCTGGATATCATCAACAACTTCGGGGGTGGCAGTCGCCGTAAGTGCCAGAAAGGGAACTCCGGGAAGCAGCTTACGAAGTGCTGCAAGCTCCAGGTAAGAGGGACGGAAATCATATCCCCATTGAGAAATGCAATGAGATTCATCAACGGCAATGAGATTCACATTCATCTTCTGTACCCTGATCTGGAACAGTTCAGTTTTTATTCGTTCCGGAGATATATACAGAAATTTGAAATTGCCATAAATTGCATTCTCCAGAGCAATATCAATTTCATCGCGGGTCATACCAGAGTAAATAGCAAGCGCTTTGATCCCTCTCTGTTGCAGGTTTTCTACCTGGTCCTTCATCAGGGCAATCAGCGGAGTAATTACCAGACATATTCCCTCCTGAACCAGCGCAGGCACCTGAAAAGTGATCGATTTTCCACCACCTGTCGGCATTAATCCCAACGTATCTGTTCCGGAGGCAACAGAATGAATGATTTCATCCTGCAAAGGTCTGAAATCTTTATAACCCCAGTATTTATATAATATTTGACGAAATTTTTCCAATTTTCAGGTCATGTTAATGTTGTTTTGCCCCGTTAAATGGTAGCTGTACCTATTATATCCATTTCTGATAAAAAAACAAATTTCGACATTCTTTCTCTAATTTTTTGTAATTTGGCACATTCTAAATTCAGGTAAATATATCAACTTATTGAAATACAATAAAATAATTACTATTTCTTTTTTACAGACATTATTGATCAAGTATGTAATTACTATTGCTGATAATAACCATAATAATAATAACGTTAGTCTCATTGAATCAAAATAACACATTATGTTCAGAAATAAATTTGTTACAGGTTTACTGGCAGCTTTGATGAGTTGTGGTATTGCGGCCGGACAACAATCGGATAATAATAAAATTTTAATGACGATTGATGGACAGAAAATTACTAAAGGTGAATTTGAGCGGATTTACCATAAAAATAATGATGCAACAAGTGTTGATAAGAAGTCACTCGATGAATACAGGAACCTGTTTATAAATTTTAAATTAAAGGTAATTGAAGCCGAGCATCAGGGGTTGGACACCCTGGCTTCCTTTCGGAGGGAGTTGGCAGGTTATCGTGATCAGCTGGCAAAGCCTTATCTGACCAACGATTCAATTGACCAGTTCTTAATACATCAGGCATATAAAAGGATGAAGCAGGAAGTGGATGCCAGTCATATTCTCATACGTGTAGATAAAAATGCCTCGCCTGAAGATACACTGCGTGCATATGAAAAAGCGATGGAGATCAGGGAGCGTATATTAAACGGTGAGTCTTTTGAAAAAGTAGCCCGAGCTGTTTCTGATGATCCTTCAGCAAAGAGAAATGGCGGACATCTTGGATACTTTACTGCTTTCCAGATGGTTTATCCTTTTGAGTCAGCAGCTTATAATACACCGGTAGGAGAGATTTCAATGCCCGTAAGGACCCGTTTTGGTTATCATCTGATTAAAGTCAATGATAAACGTCCGGCACAGGGAGAGATCAAAGTGGCACATATCATGATTGCTGTTCCGGAAGGGCGGAATTCTCCGGAAGCCAAACAGGCAAAGACAAAAATTGATGAGATCTATAATAAGTTAAAAAATGGAGCCGACTTTGCCGAAATGGCAAAAAAATATTCCGATGATAAGGGGTCCGCATCCAAAGGAGGTGATCTTCCATGGTTTGGTACCGGTCGTATGGTTCCCGAGTTTGAGCAGGCGGCTTTTTCCCTGAAGCACAATGGCGATATTTCAATGCCTGTACAGACTGACTATGGCTGGCATATCATTAAAAGAATTGACAAGAAGGAAGTGCCCTCTTTTGAAGAGGCTAAAGACAGGATCAAAAGTATGATAGCCCGGGATAACAGGGCCCAGATGGGGAGAGATATTAAAATTCAGGAATTGAAAAACGAATATAACTTCACTGAAAACAAAGGAAATGTAGCTGATTTTTATCCTTTGGTTGATAATTCTTTCTTCGAAGGTAAATGGAAAGCTTCCAGGGCTAAAGGGATGAATAAAGTATTGTTTACCCTGGGTGATAAAAAATATACGCAGCAGGATTTTGCAGATTATTTAGCCAGTCATTCACGTAAGCAGAAACCTGTATCTGCAAACATGATAGTTGATAATTTGTATACCCAGTTTGTAAACAAATCAGTACTTGCTTATGAAAAGGACAGGCTTCCTGAAAAGTATCCGGAGTTCCGTTACCTGATGGAAGAATACCATGATGGTATACTCTTGTTTGACCTTACAGACAAAATGGTATGGAGTAAAGCGGTGAAGGATACCGCCGGTCTTAGAAAATTCTACGAAAAAAATAAGCAGAAATATATGTGGGGAAAACGGGTTGATGCCACGGTATATCAGGTAAATACTGAAGATCAGGCTAAAGAAGCCCGTAAATTGGTTAAGAAAATGGATCGAAAGGGTTATTCAAGGGATGAGATTGCTGCTATGGTTTGTCCTGCAGCCGACACTGCTCATTCTTGTATAACCTGGAAATCCGGTATGTATGAGAAGGGAGATAATCAATATGCAGATCAGGCAGAATGGAAGACAGGGGTGAACAAACCACAAATGGAAAATGGTACCTGGTGGTTTATTAACATACATGAAGTACAGGCTCCAGGACCCAAAATGCTTGAAGAGGCCCGCGGACTGATTACTGCAGATTACCAAAATTATCTTGAAGATCAGTGGGTGAAATCTCTAAGAGATAAGTACAGGGTGGTTATTAATGAGAATGTATGGGATGAGGTTAAATAAATGACCGTAAATTACTTACTGGAAATAAATTTTGCCTGAAAGTCTGAATGTGAATTCATACTATTGTAACAATATAATATTCAAAAAAATAAATTAGTTTTAATTGTTGGAAATACAGCACCATAAATATATGTTGAAAGTGAAAAAAATCATAGTGTTGTTCCTGATTGCTGTTCTGGCCTCCTGTTCTGCTTTTCATCAGGGTAAGAAAGGTGAAAAAATTGCTAAAGTTGGCGATAAATATCTTTATGAGTCTGATTTAAAAGATGTTTTGAAGAGAGGTATGTCGGCGACAGATAGTGCTCATATCAGGAAAAGCTTTATCGATTCGTGGATCAGAAAGCAACTTATGCTGGGAAAAGCAGAGATGAACCTAACTGATGAAGAAAAAGATGTGGATAAACAGCTGGAGGATTACCGAACATCTTTGTTGATTTTCAAATATGAACAGCAACTGCTTCGTCAAAAACTCGATACGGTGATCACTCAGGAAGAAATTCAGAAATATTATGATGAGAATAACCGGAATTTCATTCTGAACAGCCCGATAGTAAAAGCACTTTATATTAAACTACCGGCATCAGCTCCATACCTGAATAAGGTCAGACGATGGTACCGTTCTGATGATGAATCTGATATTAATGACCTGGAGAGTTATTGCTATCAGTATGCAATAAAATATGATTACTTCAATGATCATTGGATTTATTTCAATACTATTCTGAGTGAGGTTCCTAAAGAAGTAACTGATAAGCCACGATTTTTGAAATATAATCCGTACTTTGAGGCATCTGATTCACTCTATCACTATTTTGTAAATATTCGCGACTACCAGCTTTCCGGAAGTGTTTCACCGCTTTCTTTCGTTGAAAATGATATAAAAAATATTTTGCTGAATAAGCGAAAGATCAATTTTGTCAAGGAAGTGGAAAATAAGATTTATGTCGACGCACTGGATAAAAAAAGATTTGAGATTTATAAATAATGCTGAATAATTAACATGAGACATCATACAAAATTTACCGTACTTTTTATTTTATTTTTTTCTTCAGTTCTAACAGTGGCCAATGCACAGAAATTGGTAGACCAGATTGTGGCAGTGGTTGGAGATAAGATTATTTTACAATCTGATATTGAAAATCAGTATTTGCAATTGCGTGCACAGGGCATATCCGGATCTGCCGATATGAAATGTGACATACTGAATAACTTCCTTACACAAAAATTACTTGTTAACCAGGCTGAGATTGATAGTGTTGTGGTACCTGAAACGCAGGTAGAAATGGAACTTAATCAGCGTCTGGATTATTTTGTTAACCAGATTGGATCACAGGAAAAACTGGAAGAATACTTTAACAAGAGCATGCTCGAAATCAAAGAAGATTTCAGGGAGATAGTCAGAGAACAGCAGATTACGCAGCAAATGCAGCGGAATATTGTTGGGGAAGTTTCCGTGACGCCTTCGGAAGTTAAGGAATTTTACCATAGTTTACCCAAAGACAGTATTCCATATATCAATTCAAAAGTAGAAGTTAGCCAGATTCTCCGTTATCCTCCTTATGGTGATCAGGCAGTTTATGATGTGAAACAACGACTGCTCGAATTGCGAAAAAGGATCATGAACGGAGAAGATTTTGCAACCCTGGCCATACTTTATTCGGAAGGCCCGTCTGCTCCTAAGGGCGGAGATATTGGTTATTTGGGGAAAGGGGAACTCGATCCTGCATATGCCAAAGCAGCTTTCAGTTTGAAAAAAGGAGGCGTATCAACCATTGTTGAATCAGCTTTTGGCTATCATATTATTCAGCTGGTCGACCGGAAAGATGACAAGGTTCATACCCGCCATATTCTTATGAAGCCTAAGGTATCGCCACAAGCTATTCTCGAAACAAAAAACAAGCTTGACAGTATAGCCACTTTGGTTCGTGAAGACTCTATGACCTTCGATATTGCTGCAAAGCGCTTTTCTCAGGATAAAAATACCTTTATGAACGGAGGTGTGGTGGTTAATCAAAAGACCGGAGATACCAGGTTTGAAATGGATGATTTTTCTCCTGAAGAGTATCGTGCAATCAGGAACCTTAATCCGGGAGATATCTCTGAACCATTTGAAACAACAGATGAAAATGGTAAAAAGGTATATAAAATTGTAAAACTTCGTACCCGCACTGAACCCCATCGCGCCAATCTGAAAGAAGATTACATGTACCTGCAGGATATGGCCATTGCTCATAAAAAACAGGAAATACTGGCAAACTGGATTGCAGAAAAAAGAAAAGAAACCTATATTTCAATTGACGATTCTTTTAAAAATTGCCCCTTTCTCAAGTCAGGTTGGATTAAATGACAGAGTAAAACATAGTAATGGAGGAAAATATGGCAACTGTTTCTAAGAAACAGTACAGGCAATTGAATAAAAAAGTAAGTGTTTTCAATACAGCCGGATGTCTGGCCGTAGTATTATTTTGTTTTTTTTCTTTTTCGGCGGGTGCACAAGACAGGCAACAGACTGGCCAGCCGGCTAAAGTCAGGAAAATAGAGATAGTTAATGCCAATTCAACAGAATTTGATGCTTCCCTGGGGACAGATGCCAAAAGACTGATCGGGAATGTGATATTTAAACATGGTGATGCTGTAATGTATTGCGACAGTGCTTACTATTTTTCTGACGAAAATGTAATGGATGCATACAGCCATATACATATTATTCGTAATGATACCCTCCACCTGTATGGCGATTTCTTAAAATATATCGGCAATGAGAAGCTTGCTGAGGTAAGAGATAATGTGAAGCTTGTTGACAATGAAACGACACTTACCACTGATTACCTTGATTTTAATATTCGGGAAAATTATGGTTATTATACCAATGGAGGTGACATTGTGAGCGGACAGAATAACCTGCGCAGTGAAAAGGGATATTATTATGCCAATACCAAAACTTTTTTCTTTAAGGACAGTGTGGTAATAAACAATCCGGATTATGATATTTATTCTGATACATTGCGCTACAATACAGAATCCAAAATTGCCTGGTTCTATGGACCAACAGAGATAATCAGTGACGAGAACTATATCTATTGTGAAAATGGCTGGTATGATACTGATAAGGATATCTCCCAATTTAATAAGAATGCCTGGTTGAAGAGTAAAGACCAGATTTTACGGGGAGACAGTCTCTATTACGAACGAAACACAGGCTTTGGACAGGCATTTAACAATGTTCAACTAAGGGATTTGAAACAAAATGTAATTCTTCAGGGGAATTTTGCTGAATATTATGAAGAACCGGAAAGCGCCTTGTTAACCGATAGTGCTGTCTTTATGCAGATTACTGACGATAAGGAGAAAGACACAATCTATGTACATGCAGATACTTTAAGATCAGTATTGGATACAACCGGTTTGCATAAAATAATAAAGGCATATTATAAAGTAAAGATCTTTGAAAAAGATTTGCAGGGTAAATGCGACTCGCTGGCATATTCTTTTGCTGACAGTACAATCAGGTTGTATCGTGAACCGGTTCTCTGGTCTGCTGACAATCAACTAACTGCTGAATATATAGAAATTCAGACCAAAAATGGCAATGTGGATAAAATTGTTATGGAAAATACAGCCTTCATTATTTCAAAGGTCGATTCAGTCAGATTTAACCAGATAAAAGGGAAAAAAATGACCGGCTATTTCAAAGATAATGAATTATCCCGGATTAATGTGGATGGGAACGGGCAGACCATTTATTTCGCCCGCGACAGAAATATGGTAGTTGGAGTGAATAAAGCTGAAAGTTCGAGTTTAATTATTTACCTGCAGGATAGAAAAATAAAAAAAATAAATTTCATTAATAAACCTGAAGCTACACTTTATCCCCCTTTTGCTTTAGAAGGCAACGATTTGGTCCTTAAAGATTTTAAGTGGTACAATATGTACAGACCACTAAATAAGCGTGATATCTTTATCTGGAAAAAAGAGTGAGTGAATTTGTGGTATGTTGAAACTAAAAAATCAAAATAAAAAAGGGGGCTGTTGCCCCCTCCGAAATTTTTAATATTCATCTTCATTGAAAAAGAAATCATCCTTACTTGGGTAATCGGGCCAGATATCTTCGATACTCTCGTAAATTTCTCCTTCATCTTCAATTTCCTGCAAATTTTCAATAACTTCCAGAGGGGCGCCAGAGCGAATAGCAAAGTCGATTAATTCATCTTTTGATGCCGGCCATGGAGCATCCTCCAATTTCGAAGCTAATTCAAGTGTCCAGTACATATAGCAAACTTTTTATAAGGATTTAGTACTTTTTTTAAAATTCTGCAAATATAAAAAAATTATTAAACTTTACAACTCTGGTTTCCAACGAATTTCTGCTACTTCCAAATCTTTTGATAACTTGCGTGATAGGACAAAAAGATAGTCGGAAAGACGGTTCAAATATTTAATAACGTTATCAGGTACAGCAGATTGTCCGGCAAGTCGGATTGCAGTTCTTTCAGCACGTCTGCAAACATTCCGGGCAATGTGACAATACGATACAGTAGTATGTCCGCCCGGTAGTATAAATGACCTCAGGGGGTCAAGCCTGGTTTCCATTCTGTCAATCTCTTCTTCCAGCATATTAATGTCTTCATCACGAAGTTGTGGCAATTGGTCATGACAATCTTCACAATCTGCAGCAAGCAGTGAGGCACATACCATTAAACGATCCTGTATTTTTAGTAATATGTTTTCAGCATGCTGATCAATTTTCTGGTCACGAACCAATCCAATATAGGCCATCAGCTCGTCAACGGTACCATATGCTTCAATTCGCTCGTGGTCCTTGGGTACCCTTTTACCTCCTATCAATGAGGTTGTGCCCTTGTCACCTGTTTTTGTATATATCTTCATCAGCTGGTTTTTAATTAAAGGTTCAGTTTCTCCTTATAACGCTGACGTGCCTTTTTTGTTTCAACCACGCATTCCCTCTTCAATATATCTGCTGTCAGTTAAAATTAATGAACTTTTTCACCTGATAATATGGGGTTTTCATTTATGCTGTCAGATTCAACTTCTCCGTCCCTGAGCCGTATGATCCTCTGTGCATGTCTGGCAATATCTTCCTCATGGGTGACCAGAATAATTGTATTCCCGTTGTTATGGATATTCTCAAAGAGATTCATAATGTCAATGGATGTCTTGGAATCCAGGTTTCCGGTAGGTTCATCAGCCAGTATTATTGAGGGTTTGTTTACCAGTGCCCTGGCTACTGCCACACGCTGCCGCTGCCCACCTGATAATTCATTTGGCTTGTGGTGCATACGATCGGTCAATCCTACACTTTCCATAACTTCCAGTGCCTTTTCCTGGCGTTCCGTCTTTGTTTCACCTGCATAGACCAGTGGCAACATCACGTTTTCCAGCGCTGTATAACGCGGCAACAGGTTAAAAGTTTGAAATACAAATCCGATCTCTTTATTTCTGATCTCTGCCAGTTCGTTGTCCTGTAACTTGCTTACATCAGTCCCGTTCAGTATATATTCTCCGTCAGTTGGCGTATCCAGACATCCTATAATGTTCATCAGAGTGGATTTTCCGGATCCCGAAGGTCCCATGATGGCTACGTATTCATTCTTATTGATACTGATGGATACAGAGCGCAAAGCCCTGACTATAATTTCCCCTATATAGTAGTTTTTAACCAGGTTGTTGATAGATATTACATTTTCCATAATAGTGTATTTCCGATTTTCTTACGAAAATAAAGATTATAAATGTGAATAAATAGTTAAAATTTTAAAACTTAATAACAAAATTCTGTTTGGACAACGCTTCCCTGAAGAAAACTATACCCATCCTGAATAAATCAACGGTTACTTTAACCTGCTTATTTTCAGTGATAATATGCCACGCTTGTTCCATTCCTGTACTCCAGTGTATGTCGTCGAAAACCATTATAGTATTTTCATTCTTAAGTATTAAAAAATGATAGAAATATGCGAGTGTGGCTTCCTTAGTATGATTTCCGTCAATAAAAACCAGCAGTGGATGCTCAACCTTTATATCCTGCAGTGCAGAACGGAATTCTTTATTTATTACTGCAACATTTGTAATTCCGGCTTCGCTGATCAGATTTTCTGCCAGACGGGCACATAAAGGATTACCTTCAATGGTGATAACATTTGCTTCCATATTACCGGAAGCCAGATACATAGCTGAAAATCCAAGAGATGTTCCTAATTCAATGATATTTTTTGGACTATAATGACTGGTCAGCCTGAAAAGCATTCTGCCGTACTTAAGCGGTATGGCAGAATTATTTACGATCTGACTGACAGTTTTTTGGCCCTTGTTTTTATAACCGGAACCCGCTCCAAATTCTATTTCAGAAACTAATGTATTATCTTTTTTTACTTTTTTTCTGATCTTTTCAATTGACTTTTCAATATCTGGTTTCTTCCTGGAGGTAAGTACTTCCCTTACAAATTCATATAGAAATGGAGAGTGGATTCCGTGCCCTGACCGGTGTGGTGCAAAAAGCTCGTATTGTATACCCTTTCTAATATACCTGAAGTGTTTCGAAAAGTTCATTCTTTGTCCTTTTTAGGGGGTAAAATTACCATTTATTCATAAATTGCGGGAAATATTATGGTAAATTTGGCGTGAAAGATCGGGTAGGATCAATGTGGTGATTTTGCGCAACAATACTTAAATTTGCCCTCATGGCTATACCAAACTGATCGATGACTGAGTTACTGGAACAGGACATAAAATTTTTATCGGGTGTTGGCCCCAAAAGAGCAGAATTGCTGGCAAAAGAACTTGGCATTTATACCTACAGAGACCTGCTCTATTTTTTTCCTTACAAGTATATTGACCGCACAAAGTTTTATTCAATCAAAGAAATCCATCCGGAACTTCCTTATATTCAGGTAAAAGGAAAGATAACAAGTTTTGCACTGGCGGGTAACAGGGGAAAACAGCGTCTGACTGCTACCTTTACCGATGGAACCGGAATTATTGAACTTATATGGTTTAAGGGACTAAAATGGATCAGGCAGACTTATAAAACAGGCATTGAATATACAATCTTTGGCAAACCTTCATTATTCAATCGTACCATCAACATTATTCATCCTGAGATTGAGGAGTCGGCCAGTGAAAACTCCCGCATAAATGCTTCGCTGCAGGCTGTTTACAGTTCAACTGAAAAACTGAAGAATAATTTCTTGACTTCAAAGGTAATACAGAAATTTCAGATGACACTTGTCCGGCAGGTTGTGCCAAAGATCTCTGAAACCATTCCTGCCGAAATGGCGAAACATTATAAGCTGATGCCATTGCAGGAGGCTTTACTGAATATTCATTTTCCGGAAAATCCTGATAAGCTGCGCAAAGCGAGCTATCGCCTCAAGTTTGAAGAGCTGTTTTTTATTCAGCTAAATATTGTCCGGCAGAAAGTAATCAGGAATGTTCGATCCAAAGGGTATGTCTTTCCCGAAGTAGGAGAGTTGTTCAACCGGTTCTATCACGAGAAGTTAACCTTCGAACTAACCAATGCTCAGAAGAGGGTCATCCGGGAGATAAGAAAAGACCTCCTGAGTGGCAAACAAATGAACCGGTTACTGCAGGGTGATGTTGGCAGCGGTAAGACAATGGTAGCGCTAATGACGGCTTTGCTTGCCATTGACAATGGTTTTCAGGCTTGTCTGATGGCACCTACCGAGATCCTGGCAATTCAGCATTACAAAACAATTTCGAATATGTTGGATGGTTTGCCGGTTCAGGTGGAGCTGCTTACCGGCAGCACACGAAAACCCAAACGAAATGAAATCTCAGCTGGCCTGCTCGGCGGAAGTTTACATCTTATTGTGGGTACTCATGCACTGATTGAAGATACAGTACAGTTCAAAAATTTGGGACTGACCATCATAGATGAACAGCACCGGTTTGGTGTGGCACAAAGAGCACGGCTATGGGCAAAGAGTGAACAACCACCGCATGTGATGGTGATGACTGCTACTCCCATTCCCCGTACCCTGGCCATGACACTTTATGGCGATCTGGAAGTATCAGTCATTGATGAATTACCTCCTGGTCGCAAACCCGTGCAAACCATTCATTATTATGATTCGAAGCGTCTGATGATGTTTGGTTTTCTGAAAAAACAGATTGCACTCGGGCGGCAGGTCTATATTGTGTACCCGCTCATTAAAGAATCGGAGAAGATGGATTATAAAGATCTTGAAGACGGGTACGAGAGTATTGTCCGGGAATTTCCGCCTCCGCAATATGCCGTGAGTATTGTACACGGGAAGATGAAACCGGAAGAAAAAGACATCTCGATGAGATACTTTTCTGAAGGACAAACCAATATTATGGTGGCAACAACAGTAATTGAAGTGGGAGTGGATGTTCCTAATGCCTCTGTGATGGTCATAGAAAGTGCCGAGCGGTTTGGACTTTCCCAGTTGCACCAGCTGAGGGGCAGGGTAGGACGGGGCGCCGACCAGTCCTATTGTATCCTGATGTCTTCCTACAAATTGTCCAATGAGGCACGTAAGCGAATTGAGACCATGGTGAGCACAAACGATGGATTTGAAATTGCTGAAACCGACCTGAAACTGCGCGGGCCAGGTAATCTTGAAGGAACACAGCAAAGTGGTATTCCTTTTGATCTGAAAATTGCCAACCTTGGTAAAGATGGTCAGTTGTTGCAATATGTCAGGAATATTGCCATTGATCTGCTGGATGATGATCCGCATCTGGAGAAACCTCCCAACCAGTTACTTAAAAAACAGCTTAGTATGCTGGCTAAAGACAATTTTAACTGGAGTGTAATAAGTTAGCTAATGTTAATAAAAAAAACATATATGCTGCTGACAGCTTTACTGTTCAGCATTTGTACTTATTCACAGGAGAATAAATGTACTGTGGTTAACCAGGCATTTGATGCCGGGGAACAGATATCTTATATAGTATCCTACAACTGGTTGCTTGTATGGACGGAAGTAGGTGGTGTAACCTTTTCAACAGAGAACGCGAAATTATCAGGGGTACCCTGTCTGAAGATTACTGCGAGAGGTAAAACTTTTAAAACCTGGGACTGGTTTTTTAAAGTCAGAGATGAATACCAGTCATGGGTTGATCCGCTGACTGTACGCCCCTACTATTATAAGAGGGATGTAGATGAAGGCGGTTTTAAAATTGATATAACCTATGTGTTCAACCATCACACAAATACAGCCTTCTCCGCTTCGAGCAGCACCAAACATCCCGAAATAAGACTTGATACTGTTGATATCACACCCTGCACCTTTGATCTGATCTCCTTAACTTATTATCTCAGGAATCTGAATATGGAGAATATTTCACCTTCAGATACCATACACCTTAAGATAATGC
>DASQZP010000836.1:0-2708 GCA_035638655.1 Bacteroidales bacterium | reverse complement strand
ATGGTGCAAAATCGGTTGGATTTTAGTACCCGGGCGCATTCAGAAAGCACTTTATCCATATCTTTAATGTACAAATCATATTTGTCACGAACTGTTCGGCCACGCAGCCCAACCATTTTTTCTTTCAATTCAAAGATGTTTTCTCCCATGACATTTAAATGGAATGAATCGTTTTGCAGGTAATTGATTGCAAAACTATACGGGGGTGAAAAAAGTATGCCGTCGACACTGCTGTCTTCAAGTGACATAGAGCGTGCGTCTCCAATGAAAACTGTAGCTTCTGCTAATTTCAATTCTGTGCCTTCTAATATGTTCTGAATCTTTTCCACAACAAAAACGTACCGATCAAGAATTGCATGAAATTGTTCTATTGGTGATTTGCGTTTGCTTCTTTCAGAATATCCGGCACTATCCAAGTATGCTAATAGCAAAAAATTATAAATATCTGCTCTCCCGCACCCTACTAAATCTTCAATTCGCTTCGAGTTAGGGGATTGAAAATCTGCTGAAAACTCTCTTAAAGAAATGTTCTTGTCTTTAGGAGGCCGCTTCTTAATCTTACTGCCTTGAACGGGGTGCCCTTTTGTCTTAACAAAATACTCGAAGATAGTCTTATAATTATTTAGAGCATCTCGTAATGGTTCTTGCGGAAGAGTAAGGGCATCGAGTTTCGTCTGAGTCATGAAGCGACAGAACGGACTTGCATCAATTCCAATTGATTTAATTCCCATTAGACAAGCTTCGACAGGGACCGTTCCGGATCCCATCATTGGGTCTATAATTGTATCACCGGATTTTATGCCCATAACATTTATCAATGCTTTGATCATCTGGGGATGGAATTTGCCACGATAAGGAAATAGCCCGTGTGTTGCGTAGCCTGTCCTGAACTGATTTTTTGTAAAAAAGGACTTTAAGCGAGAAGAAGAGTGCTTGGGTAGTCGCACTGGTTCACCGGTGCACATAAGGAAATGTTTTGAAAATCTTTTACCAACACGAGCAAAATAAGCACCATTTTTAACGAGTTCATCATCATTTAAAATCTGACTTTCGTAAAAAGCAAGGGCCAGTTCATAGACTTCATTTAGTTGTGGAGTAATCTCCAGATGACTCGGGAAAAGACGATGATACATCCCTTTTGAGAGAGTTTCTTCGCACTTTGAATGATAAATAGAAGCCTTATTTAGATTCATACTCAAACGTTACAAAGCTAATTATCCTCTATTTATATTATAGCAATAGAGTGTTTTGGCAGGAATAAATTGATAGTTTTATCCGAAGATTACTTTAAAATATTGTCTAATTATTTCTCCATCTCTTTATAGCGGTCTGAATTATTTGATCTAATATTACAAAATCAGTTTCAGAATTTGTCTCCAATCTGTCTGAACCTCTTTACCTACAATCAAATAATCTATAAGTCCCTGATTTAGTATATCTATGAATCTTTTAAGGTCTGATTTTCGAGTGCTCCACTGTTCTTTACCGTCAAGAAATACAATATGATAAATTTTCTGTCGCGTTCGCTCTTCATAATCTCTCAATTCAGAGCCAATCAATTGGCATTCATATAAAGCATCGCTCATTTTACTCCCACCTTTGGTTTTTCCCCAATATTCTTTGATCTCCCAAACAACCTTGGGATTCACCAAAGAAGGAATTGCACCATCAAGGTTTCGTGCTGTTACATGCAATTCTTGTTCATGGTGCCACACACAACGCTTCTGCGGATTCGGATTTAATTCAATAGACTTAGTTGCGCAAATTTGTTTTGCAATTGCCGAAACAGTTGCAACCATAGGTTTAGAAGATTGATAATGGTCTTGACTTTGAGTAGTAGTTCGACCAACTTCAATTTCGCGGTATCTACAAAACTTAAGAGCCTCTTCCTCTGTGCGAAGATTTTTGTAGGCCAAAGCAAACAATTGCTCCCTTTCCTCCATATATTCAAAGAAAAGACCTCTAAGTTCTTCAGGAATATTTAAACTTTGGCTTGCATCAAGACTGAGAGTCTTCTTTTCTCTTAATTCTGCTTCCCATTTTTGTATAATTCTTTTGCCACGTAGAGGCGTATACAACCGAATTATATTCCAAAGGGAGTGCTTCCAGCCAAGTTCTACCCACTTACTATCTGCCTCCATAAACTTACACCGCTAAATATCAAATACTATGTTGTGCTGAATTAATAGCTTTCGGTATTCATCGCCCAAATTAAGTTTGAATGATCACAAAAAAATGATGGATTTAAGATTGGAAAATGAGCCGTCCTTTCCTTATCGAAGCGCTCTGCCGTCGGTACCTTTTCTAATGGGAGGGACATCTAATGAAAGCGAGTCATGCTCAATTTCTATGATGGCAAGAACTCCTTCCTTGATTTTCAAATTGCGCCAGACAGGAAAATAAGGCTTTATCTCCGCATAATTGCCAACCCGATCAGTTAAATATTGATACATGTCCCGGGATGGAAGGACGAGGATTCCGCCGGCTAAAATTCCGTCCAATAAACCCACGGCCATCTTGTTTAGTGCTCTATGACTCGATGATATGTTGCCGGTTTCCCATTCAACAGCAAATGAACGTCCATCAGGTAACACCTTTACAGAATCCACGGCCCCGGGTCTTTGACGGGATGCTATTGCCATACGATGTTCAAGGAGCCATTCATGTCGGCTCAGATAATCCAAAAAGCTTTTTTTAATGGGCACTAC
>DASQZP010000835.1:0-3768 GCA_035638655.1 Bacteroidales bacterium | reverse complement strand
CAATATTCAGGTTGGTGAGACTACGGTTGACGGAAAATTTTCTATCAGCTGTTTACGATGTGTTGGTGCCTGCGGACTGGCTCCAGTGGTGCTGGTGGGTGACAAGACCTACGGTCGAGTTTCTCCGGAAGGAGTAGCTGAGATTTTGAAAGAATATGAATAATAGTAATTCAGTTGTAATTCGGTAGTAATTCAGTAGTAATTCAGTTGATTATTCAGTTGTTTATTCAGTTGTTACCGCCATCTGGCGCGCATTTGTAATGCGTGACCCTATTTGATTCAGTTGTAATTCGGTTGTTTATTCAATTGTAGTTTGAAGGTTTGAGATGGTTTGAAGGTTTGATATTGTTAGAAATAGTTGGCTGAGCGGAGCCGAAGCCAGAAGTTGTTTGAGATTGTTTACTCCGCTCGCGCAAGTCCCTGTCACTACCTGGTCGTGATCCTTGCCCTCACCGGGCCCCCGCACCAACCAAAGGCAAGGATTGTTACTTTGTCACTTTGTCACTATGTTACCTTACATTAATCTGCTTAAAATACCCTATACTTGTGAAGATTTTGCTTTAAAACAACGGATAAATCATGATTTTCAACCAAACAAAAAAAAGTATTTCATTTCTTCAACTGTCACTGGCGCTGGGATTACTGTTCCTTCTTTCCTGTTCATCAGGCGGAAAGAAGAAACCGGCAAACACCATTACTATTGTTACCCTGCGCGGACCATCAGCTATCAGCATGATCAAAATGATCGATTCTCCAAAGATGGATAAACATATTGAATTGCAGTTTATCATTAAAGATGATCCCAACCAGGTGAAACCCTACCTGGTAAGGGGGGAAGCAGATTTTGCCGTGTTGCCGTCCACCATGGCCGCTGTGCTGTATAACCAGGGATTGCCCTACCAACTTACATCCATCCCGCTCTGGGGTACGCTGCATCTTTTTGGTAGTGATACGACCATTCATAGCTGGCAGGATCTGAAGGGCACAAGAGTATATTCCATGGCCCGCGGGATGACACCGGACATAGTATTTCGTTATCTGCTCAATGCACACGGATTACAACCTGATAAAGATGTAACCCTCGATTACTCCTTTCCCACTCACCGTGACCTGGCCAACGCAGTTGCCGCCGGCCGTGCATCGCTGGGGGTAATATCCGAACCCCTGGTGAGTATGGTGATAAGTAGAAATCCAAAGGTACATGAGATATTTGATCTGGATAAGGAATGGAACAAAGCCACACACGATTCCATTCCTTTTGCACAAACGGCACTCATTGTAAATAAAAAATTTGCTGAATCGAACCCTGATAAGGTAATGGCTTTTCTTGACTTTTATAAAGAGGCTTGCCAGTGGATCAATACTCACCCCGCTAAAGGGAGCAAACTGATCGTGACCAGTCGTATATTGCCCGATACGCTTGTGGCCCGCAAATCAATTCCAGGCTGTAACATCCGGTTTGCCAATGCCTGGCCGGTAAGGAACCAGATCAATGACTATTTCAATGTTTTTTATACTTTTAATCCCGATATGCTGGGCGGAAAATTACCGGATGAGGAATTTTATTATCAGGTAAAATAGCCAGACAAAATATAAGTTCAGAAAGACAGAATTTGAAATTCATGGAGCAGCACCTTACAAAAAAACAAAAGAGACGCATTACTTTCTTTTCCATCCTGTCAATTCTGATTATCTGGAAAGGAGCTTCCATGGTTACCGGCTCTCAGTTTATTTTGCCGGCGCCCGAAAAGGTGGTGGTCGATTTTATAAATATGCTGGTTACAGGAAGTTTTTATATCAGCATCAGCGTTACAGTTTTGAGGGGAATTGCAGGCTTTGTTATTGCTTTTATTCTGGCCTTGCTGTTGGGCATACTGGCAGGAATATCTCCGGTATTTCGTACCTGGTTTACACCGTTTCTGGTGATCATCAGGTCCACTCCGGTTATCTCGGTCATCCTGCTGGCACTTATCTGGTTTCACACCGATACTGTACCCGTATTTATTGCCATTCTCACTATGTTTCCCATTCTGTGTAACAACATTATGGATGGCATCAGTACGGTTGATCAGGGGTTGGTTGAAATGGCAAATACCTATAAGGTAAGTAATTACAGAGTAATCAAAGAAGTGTATTTACCAGGCACCCTGCCATTCCTGTTCAGCGGCGTGTCCAGCGCCATGGGCTTTGGCTGGCGTGCGGTGATTATAGGCGAAGTGCTGGCACAACCTCTACACGGTATTGGTACCGGGATGCAGCTGGCTCAAACCTACCTGATGGTGTCAAAAGTGATATCCTGGACTGTGGTGGCCGTGCTGATCAGTATGGTATTTGAAAAACTCATCCGGAGGGTGGAGAGCAGAGTCGTTGTATGGAATTAAAAACAAATGGATTATAAGTTTGAACATATATATAAATCGTGGGATGACCTGAAACTTTTTGAAGATTTCAGTCTGGCCCTTCATCCTGGTATGATCACCTGTGTGTTGGGACCCTCGGGATGTGGCAAGACCACACTACTGAATATGCTGAATGGTCATGTTCAACCCGATACAGGCTCGGTAAGCGGTATCAATGGCAAACAGGTCTCTTATGTGTTTCAGGAACCACGGCTGTTGCCCTGGAAAACGGTGATTGAGAATGTAATGTTTGTGCTGAAAGGAATATTTACTGCAGAAGAAGCCAGGCATCGGGCAGGCAAATACCTGGACATGGTTGAGTTGAATGAGTTCCGGGATTACTATCCTTCCCGTCTGAGTGGCGGTATGAAGCAACGGGTCTCACTGGCCCGTGCCTTTTCTTTTCCTTCTGACCTGATCCTTATGGACGAACCATTCTCCTCCCTGGATGTCCGCTTAAAGGAAAATCTGTTGAAAGCCTTTATCCGGTTGTGGGAAGTGGATCAGCGCACAGTGGTTTTTGTTACCCACGAACCAGATGAAGCGATTCAGATTGGCCATGAGATTATTGTATTGTCTAAGCCGCCGATTTCAATTAAAAAAATATTTACTAAAGATGATCTGCATAAGATTTCTTCAGGGGCAAGGGAAAAGATTATTGGTTTAATTGAATAAGTTTTATTTAATAAAGGTCACAAGCGGACGATTACGACAGACCGAGGTTGAAATTATGAAATGAAAAATACCAGTATACAAAATAAACTACAACCAGCTGATGCAGCTACGGTCATCTACATTCTGCTCACGGGATTGCTGATTGTTACAGGGTGGAACAGGCTCACGAATCCAGGTATACATCTGTTGCTGCGAGGCCTGGCTTTATTTGTAATGTATTTGTTGATTCGTTATGCTGACAAAAATGATCTGTTGTACCTTCTCCGGAATTTCTACACCATACTCTTCCTTATTTTCTGGTATCCTGAGACCGATTACCTGAATAATCTGTTTTTTGATTATTTTGATCCGCTTGTAGCAGGTTGGGAGCAAATTTTATTTGGTATGCAGCCCAGTCTGATCTTTGCCCAAAAAACAGACTTCCGCTGGTTTAGTGAATTGATGTCGCTGGGCTATTTTTCTTTTTACCTGATTATTTTCTTTGTCTTGCTGGCTGTCCTGAAAAATAGACCGGATCGGTTTGCATACAGCCTTTACCTGGTGGTTGGTTCTTTCTATGTATACTACCTGGTTTTTATAATCTTTCCGGTTGCAGGGCCCCAGTATTATTTCAAAGAAGCGACGCCGGGACTTCCTGAAGGTTACCTGTTCAGTCACCTGATGCATATTATTGAACAAACAGCAGAGCGCCCCA
>DASQZP010000834.1:0-4255 GCA_035638655.1 Bacteroidales bacterium | reverse complement strand
CCCTCTTTACAAGCTCCGCAGAGTGCAGTTTCTTGCCCATATCAAATCCTTTTGTCAGGTATTCTATAGCCCGCTGATGAAACCCAAGGGAATCCATGTACAACCCCAAAGTATTGTATAACTGCCCAAGTTCCTGATTGTATTCTTTATTTGCAGGAAACTTACTAATAAGCTCATTCCTGATGTCTAGTGCAGATAGCAGATAATCAATGGCCATCATGCTACTGTCCACATACCAGGACAGGTTACCAATGTACTCATAACTTTTGGCTTTGGCCGGCAGATTCGTTATAGTATCAGAAAGGGTAATACACCTGTTGAAGTATTCAATTGCCTTCTTCTGTTGATGAAGCTTTAAGAGGGCCTCCCCTGTTTTCATGCAAATAACAGCTAAACGCGCAGTATCACCCAATTGACTCAGGAGATCGAGATTGGCACTGAACCTTCTGAGTGCCGGTGTATATTTTTTTTGTCTCATAAATATTTCACCTGCCCTCTCATTGGCATGTATCAACATTTCCGATTCAAGATATCGCCGGTACTGGATAACATTTTCATAGTGCCTTAATGCTTCTCCGAGACTGTCAAGGGCAAAAAAAATGTCGCCGGTCTCATTTTCAGAGGTTGCATACAAGGGCCGGTCAATGGAACGAAGGTATCCTGAAGCTTTCCTGTAATAATACAGGGCTTCTTCCCTGTCCTTCATCTGATAATACAATCGGGCAATCTGCAGACTGGCTTTGGCAGAAGGAAGTTTATCATTAAAATTATCGCTTAGGGCAATGCTTTTATAAAAGTAATTTAAAGCATTTGGTATCTTGTTTTCATACTGATTAACCAGACCATAATTATAGAGAGCCATTGCGGTTCCCCGGTCCAGGTCATTCCTTAAAGAAATGTTCAGGGCCTGCCGTGCATAAGCCAGTGCTCTCTCAGGATCACTATCACTAAGTGCTTCTGCCAGCTGATTCAGTGCAACAACCCGTTGCACATTTCCTTTTGCTTGTTGCAGATTCACAAGCAGTCCGTCTATTTCTAGCTTGAAAGCATCATCAACATCTGACGCCTGTCCGTTGACAGTCAAATTGCTTACAACAAAAAACAGAGCTATAAAAAACGAAATCCATAAATTTTGTCTCATCCGAACCTGGTTTTTAAAATTTAATAACAAGCATTACCTACTTGCTAAAAAGACAGAAAAAACTCACAGTTAAAAAGTAATTCTAAAATATTACCTTCCATGCTGCCATCATCCTGCACCAAAAATAAGATAAAATATGGATTTGAAGATTGAGTCCACTCCGAAAAGTACTTTATTAAGGAAAACTGAAAATCAGGATTTGCCCCTTACCCTAAAGGCCTGCCTGCCGAAAGCAGTACAGGCAGAGAGCCTGATTTTCAGCTATTTTACCAGTTTTGAGATGGCCTTAAATTCATCAGTTCCGGCAATCTGACACAATTCAAACAAGATGGATTCGTAACTGGTAAACAAAGCTCCTTCCTGTTGCAGGCGCTTAAGTGCAATTTCTTTATCGCCTGGTTTACGGGAAGAAACACAGTCTACCACCACTACCGGATTGAAACCTGCTGATTTCAGATCGAGGGCTGTTTGTAACACACACACATGCGTTTCAATTCCTGCAATAAGAACATTTTGACGGCCAGAAGCCTGTACTTTTCCCATAAATTCGGGTTCATCACAACAACTGAAAGTAAGTTTCTCAACCGGCACTACCCCGCAGAAAAGACCGGCAACCGGTTCAATGGTTTTTCCAAGCCCTTTGGGATATTGCTCAGTTAAAATGAAAGGTACCTGCAGGATTTGCAACCCACTAATCAGTTTGGTGACATTTTCCCTTAGTTGGTTATTGTCATATATATGTGGAAACAAACGCTCCTGAATATCCACAATCACTGCGATGGTATTGTCCCTCGTTATTCTCATGGTTCATATTTTATCATTATTGGATGCCAGTCGGGATTTGTGACCAAGGTAGCCTCCATGATGACGCCGGGCATAATCAGCAGCTGAAAAACTAATTCTTTTCATGAGTAATACTACCAGAATGTCACCTATAACTGTCATAGCTGTTGTAGATGTGGTAGGCGTAAGCCCGAGCGCACAAACTTCAGGCGGATTTCCTGTACTTATCGTGATATCAGCTGTTTGAGCCAAAGGGCTGTCAGTCTGGCCGGTAATAACTACAATTGGTAATTCGGGATGCAGATTTTTTGACAGTTCCACCAGTTCTATAATTTCTCTTGTTTTACCCGAGTTGGAGATAAACAACAGCACATCATTTTTTTGTATAACACCCAAATCACCATGTTGAGCATCAGCCGGATGAAGAAAAACTGCCGGAGTACCTGTTGAGCTAAATGTGGTGGCAATATTAATGGCTATCTGGCCGGCCTTTCCCATACCACTGGCCACCAGCTTACCACCTCTTTGGTGTACTGACCGGTAAATCAGATCAACAGCATCGTGAAAACTTCCGTTTACCGGTATATTTTTTATTGCACGTGCCTCAGCATCCAGCAATTCATGTACTTCATCCAGCATAATTTATATTATTGAATTATAGATTTTTTGAAACAATCTCTTCCAGTTTGAGCAGATCCATTCCAAATTTTCTGATCCCTTCGGCTAACTTTTCAGTAGCCATTGGATTTTCATTCAACATCCAGCGGAAAGATTTCTCATCAAGCTGAATCTTTTCAATGTCAGCAGAAGCCGCTTTTTCCGGGTCAAGTTTTCTCTCCATGTTTGTATCAGTAGTACTTAATTCTTCAAGTAGTTTTGGTGATATAGTAAGCAAATCACAACCAGCCAGTTCAATTATTTCCTCTGTATTCCGGAAACTGGCCCCCATTACCTCTGTCTTATAACCGAACTTTTTATAGTAAGTATAAATATCTCTCACTGACAACACACCAGGATCTTCAGCTCCGGGAATATGATCCACGCCCCTGTCTTTTTTATACCAGTCGTATATCCTGCCAACAAAAGGGGAAATAAGTTGTACGCCTGCCTCAGCACATGCAATTGCCTGGGCTTCGCTGAACAATAAGGTGAGATTACAATGTATATTCTCTTTTTCAAGTACTTCAGCAGCCTTGATGCCTTCCCAGGTAGAAGCTACTTTGATCAGAATCCTTTCCCTGCTGATGCCGTTTTTTTCATACAGTGAGATCAGTTCGATGGCTTTATTGATAGATGCTTCGGTATCAAACGACAATCGTGCATCAACTTCCGTGGAAACTCTGCGGGGCACTATCTTAAGAATTTCCATTCCGAAATTAACGGCCAGCTTATCCATGGTTTTTTCAAGCTGATCGTTTCGTGAGGTACCCTCTGATTTGCCATATTTCAGAGCATCTTCAATAAGATGAGCGTATTTTGTATCTCCTGCTGCAGCATATATCAGTGATGGATTGGTAGTAGCATCAATAGGTTTGTATGCTTTTATCGATTCAAAATCACCGGTGTCGGCAACTACTTCAGTAAAATTCTTAAGTTGGTCAAGTAAATTCATCTTCATAAAAAAATTGGATTAACACTAACATTCCTGATATCGGGGGCAAATATACAATATTTTGAATGAATGCCATATGATAGTTACTGTCAATAGGACCAATCTGTTTATCTTTGCAGAAAAAGGAAGTTATGAAAGCAATGGTACTGACAGGGATCAGGCAGATGGAAATGCAGGAATGGCCTGAACCCATGATCATCAATGAGACAGATGTTAAGATAAAGATGAAACGACTGGGAGTTTGTGGCAGTGATGTACATTACTATACGACAGGACGAATTGGTTCCCAGGTAGTTGACTATCCTTTCCCCGTTGGCCACGAGGGTGCTGGTATTGTGATGGAAACCGGAAGTAAGGTTACCCGTGTAAAACCAGGTGATGAAATAGCTATCGATCCTGCAATGCCCTGCAATGAGTGTGAGCAATGCAAAGCCGGACGCCATCATACCTGTCTCAATCAGAAATTTCTGGGTTGTCCGGGTCAGGCTGATGGCAGCCTAAGCGAATACATTGTGATGCCGGAATCCAGTTGCTTTCCCCTTACAAAAAAACTAAGTCCGGACCATGGTGCGCTATCCGAACCCCTTTCGATTGGCCTGTATGCCATGCAACAAAGTATTCCTATTCAGGGCAAGCGGGTTGGTATACTGGGGATGGGTCCCATTGGCATGAGCGTATTGTTACCGGTAATGTTAAATAATCCGGGATCAGTATATGTA
>DASQZP010000833.1:0-7667 GCA_035638655.1 Bacteroidales bacterium | reverse complement strand
TAGCCTACCAGGTCCCAATGATGCATTCCTCATTTACCGGTTTCGGAAACCTTCCGGAAACACTGATGCACAGGGGAATGTTTTTGTTACTTGGGATTGGTCTGATTCTTTTTACCGTATACCGTTTATCACGTCTACCGGGAAAAGGGAGAAAACGCTTCGGATATTTAATTTTTACGCTATTGTTTCTGGGATTGGGTGGAGGGCTCATGTTCCGGTATATATCACTTAAGCAGGGGAATGATCGCTTTGTAAGTCAGATGGAAGATGTATCTGCATCTTTCCGGCACCTTCCGGTTGCATCGATGACTGATTGTGAGTTGAATGTAGAACACAAGGGTGCGCAACTTGATATCAATGCCCGCATCACCCTGAAAAATAACACAAATAATCTTATTGATTCACTGGTATTGCGTTTGAATCCTGCATTCTCTGTTCAGGGTATTACCCGGAAAAAACAATCAATCTCTTTTTTTCGCAGGAAACACCTGTTGTTAATCCCACTGAAAAAGCCCATGGCCCCCGGAGAAAAACGCAGTTTTAATATTTCTTATGCCGGCAGGGTGGATGAACGGGTCTGTTATCCTGACAAACAGGAAACTGATGAGGACAATTTCTCACTGGCAGTTTATACCCTGCGCAAAAGGTATGCTTTTCTTACAACCGATTATGTTTGCCTGACAGCCAATGCACTATGGTATCCATTGCCCGGCGCAGGATATACCCGTGAGAATCCATTTGGAATGAAAAACGGATTTACACAGTTTTCCCTGCAAGTGAAAACAGATCCGGAACTTACTGCTATTTCTCAAGGTGCTGTAGCTGAGAATGATGCAGGAGAATATGAATTCAAACCTGAACAGAAACTGTCGGCGCTAAGTCTGATAATAGGTCCGTATGAAAAGAAAAGTATAATGGTTGATTCAGTAGAGTATGCTATTTATACAAAAAAAGGGAATGATTACTACAACGGACATTTTAATGAGCTTTCTGATACCATCGGAAATCTGATTGCTGAAGTGAAGAAGGAATATTCAATGAAAACCGGATTTTCATTCCCTTTCCACAGGTTTTCTCTGGTTGAAGTGCCGGTGCAGTTTTCCCCTGACAAGCACCAGTGGTCATTATACAGTGATGCTGTTCAACCGGAAATGATTCTCTATCCCGAAAAAGGTGTTCTGTTCAAATCATCTGATTTCAGAAAGCGGAAGTACTGGGTTGAACGTGATATGAAACGGAACCAGGAAGAAGTGTTGCCAAAGGAATTGCAGGCGAGACTATTCAAACAGTTTCTCAGAGATAATTTTCTTGCCGGAACCAATGACCGGCATCCGTTTGACAGGGTAGTTGATTTTGATACCTACAGCCTTTTTCCTGAATATTATTCTTTCGCGACAGGTTTGAGTAGTGACCGATGGCCTGTCCTCAACATGGCGATTGAGGCTTATCTGAAGGATCGCAATCAGCAGGAAAACATAAAGAACCGTTGGTTTGGTGAAGGTATCAGCAAGTACGAAAAAATCAATATGTTGCTGAAAGAGCGGTCGCTGGCTGGTATACTTCAGAATGGAGTGCAAAATGAACCGGGTGAGAATAACCCATTGTTTGTCAAGGATGTAATACAATCAAAAGGCCGTTTTCTTTTCAATATTCTAAAGGCGAAAATGGATCCTGCATCTTTTGATAATACCCTGATGAATTTCATCGGTCAGCAGAAGTTTTCTGCTTTTACATACAGACAGCTCGACTCTGTTTTCACTACAACTTTTCATACTTCCACTGTAAATGATGTGGAAAAATGGTATTGTTCTACCGAACTTCCCGGATTTCTGATAAAAGATATGAATACATGGAAGCTGATCAAGGATGAAAAAACGCAATACCAGGTCTTATTCAAAGTAGCCAACCCCACTTCATCCGATGGCGTGGTGAGTTTCAATATTGAACTTACCAATAAAAACCGTGGTGGAAGAGGATGGTGGAATGATCAGATCCAGGCTGATTTTACGAGGCAGGTTTATCTTCCCGCGGGTGCTGCAAGAGAAACGGGCTTTGTCTTTACAACCGAACCTGCCAGAATGGGCGTTTTCTTTCATGTTGCTGAAAATCTTCCCGGATACCAGATAATTGATTTTAAGGGGTTTGATGAGGTGAAAAAGGTAAAGCCGCTGGATACAGTATTTGAAATACCCGTCTTTACAACGTTGTCTGAAGAGAATGAAATATTAGTAGACAATGAAGACAAAGGTTTTAATGTGCAGCAGATTTCGAACAAGGGATACCTCAAACAACTTATCGATGCGCATAAACAGAAGGATGATACTTATGAACCGATTCGTTTCTGGAATCCGCCGGGTGAATGGTTGCCGGTGCTTCGTTCGGAGTTTTTTGGCAGGTTTGTTCATTCAGCCCGTTATACGGCTTCTGGCGATGGCGAACGGAAAGCAATATGGAAAACAGCTATTAAAGATCCGGGAAATTTTGATGTTTATTTCTATGTCGACCGGATTAATGCAGGCTGGAGAAGAAGGAAACAGAAGCCTGATTTTTATATGCTGGTCAATCATGCGGGTGGATCTGAAGCAGTTCATCGTACTGATGAGGAGCTTGAGAATGGCTGGAACTACATTGGGACTTTCTATTGTGCTGATTCAGCCAGCGTTGAGCTGACAAACCGTTCCACCGGCGACATGGTTGTTGCCGATGCCGTAAAATGGGTGAAAAATGATTAATGAATAATTGAAATAACTATAAAACCCTATGAAACATATTATTTTAACCGGAATACTATTCATTTCAACATTGATGATGCAGGCTCAGCCAGCACTAACACTGGATGCTGCTATAGATACAGCCATCCATCACAGTCCGGACATCCTGACTTCAGAACTGAGTATGACCATCAGTGAAGAAAATCTGAAAGCCCAGGAAGCCGCCCTGAAATCCAATTTCTCTTTTCAGGTTACTCCATTCAACTACAGTCAGGTACGCGAGTTCAATGACCTGTATGCACAATGGAATACCAATGAATCAAAACGTTCCTACGGGGAATTTATCGTATCGCAGCCTATCAAATTCTCAGATGGCACCATTAGCTTACGGAACCAGCTCGAATACCAGGATGTGTACAGTGAATTCTCTGATTCCCGCACGAAGGGATTCAGTAACAACCTGTACATGGTACTCAGTCAGCCGTTGTTTACCTATAACCGGATCAGAATGGAAGTAGACAGGCTGAAGCTCGATTTGGAAAATGCCACGCTTAGCTATGCGATCAGGAGGATGTATCTTGAGATGCAGGTAACTGAGTACTATTATAATGTATACCAGCGCAAAATGGCGCTCAGGATTGCTGAAGATGAATACGACAACCAGAAACAAAGTACTGGTATTATCCGCAGCAAAGTGGAAGCCGATTTGTCGCCCAAAGAAGAATTGTACCAGGCTGAACTGAACATGTCTACCAGTGAGTCGAACCTGCAGAATGCCCAGGTTGATCTGGAAAATGCCAAAGATCAATTCAAACAATATATCGGTATGGATCTGTCCAGTGATTTTGATGTGCTGGCTGATGTAGAATACAAACTGGTTTCCGTCCAGCTTAATAAAGCCATACAAAACGGGCTTGATACCCGCATGGAACTACAGCAAAAAGAGATATCACTTAAAAACAGCTATTATGACCTTACCGTTGCCAAAGCCACCAACGAATTTAAGGGAAATATTGATGTTTCTATGGGATTGTTTGGCGAAAATCCAAACCTGTCAAATGTTTATGAGACTCCAACCCGGAGTCCGCAGGTTGCCGTAACATTTAGTATTCCAATCTGGGATTGGGGACAGCGAAAATCCAGGATCAAGGCGGCTGAAGCCAATGTACGCATCCGGGAAATCGACCTGGGCAATGAGCGTTCTAATATTGAACTGGCTATTCGTCAATCATACAGGAGGTTGAAAAACCTTACCCTGCAGATTCAAATAGCTCAACAGAATGTAAAAAATGCGCAGCTGACCTATGAGATTAACCTGGAGCGATATAAAAACGGAGACCTCACCAGCATGGATCTCCAGCTTTTTCAGAACCAGCTTTCCGAAAAAAGAATGAACCTGTCCAACAGTCTGATCAGCTATAAACTCGAATTGCTGAATATGAAGATCCAGTCGCTTTGGGATTTTGAAAACAACACCAGTTTTGTACCGGTAAAACTGCAGAATAACCTGATAAATAAAAGCGAAAATGAATAGTATATGTTCAAATTTGGAAGCTGCCTCTGACATCTGGCGCGCGTTTGTAACGCGTGCCCTTAATAGATCATCTGGCATATTTATTTTACCCACATCATGAAATATTAAAATTACAAACCATACAATACCCTGTCATGAAAAAAACAACATTCATTATTTCCACCCTGATACTGATGCTCTCGGCTTGTGGAAATGATCCCGAACAACTCAATAAAGATATTTCGGTACCTGTATCAGTCATGGATATTACACCGCAGCGTATCGAAGAATACATAACTATTACTGGTAACGTAATGCCTGTAAAAGAAGGTGAGTTGAAAACGGAGATGCCGGGTCAGTATTATTTGCTGGTGAATCCAAAAACCAACAGGTCCTTCGCACTTGGAGACCGGGTGGAAAAAGGCCAGGAGGTTGTCCGGCTGGAAGATAAAGAGTATGAGAATAATATCAAGCTGTCTTCCCTGAAACTCAACCTGGACATCACAAAACAGACGTATGAAAAACAGCAATCGCTCTATGACAAAGGCGGAGTAACCCTCAATGAATTGAAGCAGGCAGAAATTAACTACGAAAATGCGAAATATTCTTATGAGGATGCCATGATAAGGCTGGCCAAAATGCATATTAAAACGCCTTTTTCAGGAGTAATCGTAGACCTTCCTTATTATACACCAGGAATCAGGGTGGAGGCTGGTGTCCCCGTTTTTAAGGTAATGGATTACAGTAAATTGTATATGGAAGTAAGTTTGCCTGAGAAAAACATGAAAGACCTGAAAACCAACCAACAGGTGCGTGTCATGAACTATACTGCTTCCAAAGACACACTGAAAGGCAGAATTACCCAGTTATCGCCGGCGATTGACCCTGAAACTCGCACTTTTACAGGCATAATCAGTGTGGATAATCCCAAACTTACACTCAGGCCGGGTATGTTTGCAAAGGGAGAGATAATAATTGCCGCTGCAGACAGTGCACTGGTGATTCCCCGGGAAATTATTCTTTCCAAACAAAGTGGCGATGCTGTATTCATTGTTGATAATGGTTTTGCCAGCGAACGGATCCTCACCTTCGGTCTGGAAAATCCGGAAAATGTACAGGTTATTTCCGGTCTGAACCGGAAAGATAAAATTGTTGTCAAAGGATTTGAAACTTTACGTGATCGCTCCAGGGTGAAAATTGTGAGGTAGCATTCGAAAAAAATACCGTATGAAAAGAATAACAAGATTTGCAGTTGATTACCCGGTAACCGTGAGTATGATGGTGCTGGCAATCCTGTTGCTGGGCATTATCTCGCTCAGGAAGCTGGGAGTTGACCTGCTCCCGGAGATAAATGCACCCAGGATCTTTGTTGAGATCAAAGCAGGGGAACGTCCTCCGGAGGAGATGGAAAAACAGTTTGTTGAAAATATGGAAGCACTTGCCATCCGGCAAAAAGGTGTTTCCGATGTCAGCTCCGTTTGTATGGTGGGATCTGCCCGCCTCACCGTGGAATATAACTGGGGTACTGATATGGATGAGGCTTTCCTCGACCTGCAAAAAGCACTGGCAGCAATAAGTCAGAATACTGATATTGATGATTTCAATATTACCCAGCACGACCCCAATGCAGCACCTGTTATGACGATTGCCATGCAACACCCTGGTATGGATGACATGAATGAATTACGCAGGACAGGGGAGAATTATATTCGTAATGAGCTGGTCAGGCTTGAAGGAATTGCCGATGTGGTACTGACAGGAACTGAGGAGCGTGAACTGGCTATCGAAACCAGTCAGTATGCATTGGATGCCTATGGTCTTACCACTGATCAGATTGTGCAGCAGATTCAAAGCATGAACCGGACTGTTTCGGGAGGTACAGTTGAGGAAATGGGTAAGAAATACGTGATTAAGGGGACCGGACTGTTAGAAGACAGGCAGGACCTGGAAAATCTGGTGGTAGCCTACAGGGATGCACAACAGACATCCCTCACTGGAGCTGGTGGTTCAGCTATTTCTACTAGTTCAGTTTCAAACCGCGTACCGGTTTTCCTGAAAGATGTGGCAACCATAAGCTTTATCAATAGCAAACCAGATAATATTGTTCAATATAACGGAAAACGATGTGTTGGTTTACTTGTCTACAAGGAAACCGGATTCAATACAGTACAGGCAGTTAAAAGTTTGAATGAAGCGCTCAGCAATATTGAGAAAGCACTCCCCGGTTACAGTTTTACCGTTATTCAGAACCAGGGCAGCTTTATTCAGAAAGCTGTAAATGAGGTGGAAGATACTGCGATGCTGGGAATTATCATTGCAGTATTTGTACTCTTCCTGTTTCTGCGCCGGCTGGGGGTAACACTGATCGTAAGCCTGGCCATTCCGGTTTCGGTGATCGCCACCTTCAATCTGATGTATTTTAACGGGTTAACCCTGAATATCATGACGCTGGGCGGACTGGCACTTGGTGCCGGGATGTTGGTTGACAATGCCATCGTAGTGATGGAGAATATCTTTCGTAACATGGAGAACGGCATGTCGGTAAAAGATGCGGCCATACAGGGAACCTCACAGGTGGGCGGAGCTATCGTTGCCTCAACCATTACCACTATTGTGGTTTTTCTTCCGATCGTATACCTGAGTGGGGCATCCAGTGCGCTGTTCAAAGACCAGGCCTGGACGGTGGCTTTTTCCCTGCTGGCTTCACTCTTTGTGGCTATCCTGGTTATTCCTATGGTTTTTCACCAGTTTTATGGCAGAAAGAACAGGGTTCGTACATTCAAATCTGTCAGAATAACCTGGTACGGCAATTTACTGGCACGCATTCTTGACAAAAGGGGAGTTGTACTGGTTGCCGCGGTTCTGTTGTTGGGTGTCACCGCCCTGATCCTTCCCAGGGTAGGCAGTGAATATCTTCCCAAAAGTGGTACCGGTGAATTTACCGTTGATCTGACCCTTCCCGAAGGAACACAACTGGAACGAACTTCTTCCACAGTCAGCAATATCGAGCAAATGCTGAACAGCTTGCTTGGCGATAAAGTACAAACAATCTATAGCCAGGTAGGTCCTGTTAATGCAGGATCCTCCGAAAAAGCAGTTTTTCAGAATGAAAATACTGCCAGCATAAAAGTTGTTTTAAAGCCGGGAGAGATAGGTCGGTCAAATGAAATTGTTGCAGCTGTAAATACGATGCTTTCGGATATACCGGGTGTTGAAGCACAGATTGTACGGGATGAATCAGCGTTGACGGCTACTATGGGAACCGATGAACCGCCGGTAATTGTTGAGGTGAAAGGCAAAGACCTGGATGAGCTGGAATTGCTTACCAATGCTGTTAAAGAAAAACTGTCTCCAATGCCCGAACTGGTGAATGTGGAAACGAGTATTGAAAAAGGAGCACCCGAACTTGATGTGATCATCGACCGCTACAAGGCTTCTCAGTA
>DASQZP010000832.1:0-3025 GCA_035638655.1 Bacteroidales bacterium | reverse complement strand
CAAAAATGCAAAAAAACTAGCAGACGGAACTGGCTGGTGGTCACGTGATCCTATAAACCCTTTCCATACAATTGAAAATTCTGACCATAGTTATCATGGTATTGGGGCTGATTATGATGTTGTACTGGATGTAAAAATATTGAATTGGCTGAGTTTTTCCAGCTCAAACAGAATGAGTTTTTCAACTTCCAAGGGTCATAACTATGTTTCACCCATTGTTGCAGGAACCTACAAGGATAAGGGATACATTGCAGAAGACCAAAGTATGTGGTACAATGTAATCACAACAAACCTGCTGCGTTTTCGCAAAGAAATGTCCTCCCAATCCATAAGTGGATTAGCTGGTGTGGAATATGAGAAAAGCTACAACGAATCATTGGGCCTGAGCGGTACCGGATTACCTGAAGGCTTTGATGTACCGTCTGTTGCTTCCGGAGAATATAAATTATCCGGTTCAAATTCAAATGAGTTATTCAGATCTTTTATATCCCAGGTCAATTATAATTATCTTGAGACCTACTTCATAACAGGGTCTTATCGAATAGATGCTACATCCAATTTCCCTGCCAACAATAGAATAGCTAATTTTCCAAGTATATCAGGTTCTGTATTGCTAAATAAAACTGGAATACTTAATAATACCCCTTTCATCAACCTTCTGAAGTTGCGTGCCAGTTTCGGAATTACAGGAGATCCTGAAATTGGAGCCAGCAGATACCTTGGTTTATTTGCATTAAATTATCAGTATAACGGGAATCCTGCTGCCACACCTTATCAATTGGCAAACCCTGATTTAACATGGGAAAGGACCAATCAGTTTAATGTTGGACTTGATTTGGAAATATTTAAAAGAGTTACGCTAAATCTGGATGTATATAATAATGTAACCAGGGACTTGATTATTCTGGCCGCTCAGCCTCTTTCTCAGGGGTTTGAAAGCAGGTATGAGAATTCCGGATCGGTTACAAATAAAGGGATTGAACTTAACCTTTCAACGGTGAATATTCAAAGTGGTGACTTTAGGTTTACCTCAGAAATTAATTTTGCTAAAAACAGTAATATTCTTTCCGACATTGGTGCGCCAATTACCAGTACGGTGGGTGGTGTCACGCAAATATACAGAAACGGAGCTGAGCTATATACCTTCTATCTGCCAAAATGGCTTGGTGTAGATCCTCAAACTGGTGGTCCTTTGTGGGAGAAAATTACTCGTGATGCTGATGGAAATATCACTCAAAGAGAATCAACATCAAATTATTCTGAAGCTGCGCCACAGGAGGTTGGAAGCGCTTTACCTGACTTTACCGGTGGGGTGAGCTTAACATTTGAATATAAAAACATTAGATTATATGCTAATGGGGCTTATCAATACGGGAATGATATTTATAATGCCACCCGAATCTTTATGGACAATGATGGCCATGAACCTTATTACAATAACATGGAGCCAAACCCTGACTGGTCACGTTGGGAAAAACCGGGTGATATAGCTACCCATCCTAGCATGCAGAATAATGCCTTATCAAAAGAAACGTCTTCGAGATTTTTAGAAGATGGGAGCTTCTTTAAAATAAGAACAGTTTCACTACAATATGACTTGCCTGGAAACTGGATAAATAGCTTAAAATTAAATAAGGTTTCTCTGGCACTGACTGCCAATAACCTCTTTGTATTTACCAACTTTTGGGGACAGGATCCTGAAGTTACCTTGAATAAAGAAACATGGTCAATGCCAGGTGTTAGTGATTTCAAATACCCTAATAACCGCCAGTTTATATTTAGTTTGAACGTGAAATTTTAAAAGTAAAGAAATGAGAAATTTAACTATTGTATTACTTATAATTTGCACAGCCTGGGTATTTCAATCTTGCTCTAAAAATATGGATGTATACCCTTCGGATCAGGTTTCTTCTGCATCACTGGCTGAGACAACTGATGGTATCGTGAATGTTACCAATGGAAATTATGCTCTTTTTAAAGAAGGTGTAGAATTTCAAGGCTTTACTGATGATAATAACTGTTATTTACGGCAATATTTTCAGATGTCAGATTTTTCATCAGATGATATTGTTTGCGGTCAGAAAACTGAAGACCCTTTATATTATAGCTTTACCTACACTCATTCACCTGATCAGCCCAATTCAAGGTATTTTTGGTATGTCTCTTATAAAATAATCAATGGTGCCAATACAGTTATTGATCTGATTAACAGCAAAGATGCTCTTACCAAGGATGAAGAACAATTACTCGGCGAAAATTATTTTTTGCGTGCTTTTAGTATGTTCAACCTGGTCAGATTTTATGCGAAACCTTATGCTTTAAGTAACCCATCAACTGATCCGGGAATTATATTACGGCTTACTACTTCAGAACCTGGAGATAAGGCAAGAGCTACTATTCAGGAAACTTATGATGCCATAATCAGTGATTTACAAAAGGCTGAAGGCTTAATGAATAAACCCAGAGGGAAAGAATTTGCGTCCAAGGAAGCTGCTGAAGCTTTATTATCCAGGGTATATATCAATATGGATGACTATGATAATACAATTTCAGCCGCTACCAGTGTAATTGATTCCAAAAGATTTGCTCTGGAAACAGCTACCTCATTCCCCAGCTATTTTGCAAATGCTATTGCCCATGATGAAACAATATGGTTGATTGCTTTTACCCCGGCAGACAATAAAGGGAAATTTGGCTCAATTGCTTCTATGTTATACAGTGATGGTAATTCAGGATGGGGAGAAGAATATGCTTCTCCAACCTACCGCCAAAGTTTAAGTAAAAATATGTCTGATGTCAGATGGTCATATATTGACACTTTATATAATGACGACGGTACAGTTGCCAAAAAGAACGGGATTGAAGTTTACTATATTACAAAGTTTAGCTTTCAGGATGGTGACCCTAATTTATCTTCTCCGGTTATGTTCCGTTTATCGGAAATGTATTTGAACCGTGCAGAAGCTTATGCAAAAAAAGGAAGTGATGATTTGGCTCTGAAGGATGTAAATGAAATCCGTAAACA
>DASQZP010000831.1:0-2667 GCA_035638655.1 Bacteroidales bacterium | reverse complement strand
TCCTCTTTATCCGTTTTGGAGTTCATATTCAAGCAAATTTTTACCTCATAAATTTTGTAAACATCTGAACTGGGCGTTTTTTATCGATTTGTTTAGATTGCAATTTCAAACCCACCCAAAAATCGAACCATGATATTTTAGACTGGCCGAAAAAATCTAAAATCTCCAGACATTGCGGATGTGCCCTGGCTAATCTGCAAAATAGACACGGTAGAGATTTCGTGCCTCCTTCCACAAAAAGAAAATCCATTGTTTTATTGAGAGTTTCATCTGGTAATCCATCACTAACATTATTAAGAGCATATTTTTCCTTGATAATTTTATAGCTTTGTGGTTTTCTACGCCCTTTTTCAAAATATTTAAAATCATTATGGATCTAAATTATTATGAAGGCTTCAACTCATGATGGGCGCTTTCATGCTGACGAAATTTTCGCGCTCGCAGTATTAAACTTGATATATCCTGATCTTGAAATTGTTCGCAGCAGAGCCGAAAACGCTTATAAAAAAGCTGACATTATCGTGGATGTGGGTCACGTTTATGATCCTGACAATCTTATTTTCGACCACCACCAGAGGAGTTTCTCTCTTAAAAGAGAGTCGGGAATTCCATATGCGTCTTTTGGCTTGGTGTGGAAAAAATATGGCAAATTATTATGCAAATCGACTGAACCATCTGAATATATTGATTCTGTGATTGTTCAAGCAGTTGACGCTGATGATAACGGAATTGAAATTTTTGAAACAACATTCGATGGTATAAAATCTCAGACTTTATCAGATATCATTGAGTCTTTTGTACCCAGATATGTCAACGATGATGACAGGGTCCAAAAAGGATTTGACCATGCATTAAAATTTGCCACCTCTTACATGAAAAGACAGATCAAATTGGCGATAGAATTATTTGAAGTTGCTCTGCCAAACATTCGCGTTGCCATAAAAGATGCGAAAGATCCCAGAATTTTGATATTCCATAAGTTCGATAAGACATGGCTAAATTTTATCGCACGCGAATCTGAAAAAGCCCTATTTGCTATTTTTACGACGCATCGGAAGACTTGGGCGATCAGAAGTGTTCCTAAAAGAGAGCAAAAGTTTGAATATTGTAAATTAATGCCGGCAGAATGGGGAGGAAGGCAAAAAGATTTTGCCAAAATATCTGGAGTTCCAGATGCCCTTTATTGCCATAACGCGTGTTTTCTTGCAGAAGCTGACAGTCTTGAAGGAGCGGAGAAACTTGCTACTATTGCTCTGGGTTATTGATTTTCTTGTGATAACGCAATTATTGATAAAACGCTATTCGATGAAATCATTATTAGGTATTACAGCTTCTCAGCTTTTTTTCCCGGCTTCTGCCTGGGTTTTCTCTAAAATCTCTTTGACCTTGGCGACAAGCTCATCATTCGAAAATGGCTTGGTTAAATAGACGTCCGCACCAAGTGCAAGCCCCTTAGCGATATCAACCTCACGTCCCTTGGCAGTCAAAAACATTATTTTGACATCTCGATAATTGGGATTCAAACGGACTATTTCACATACCTCATACCCGTCAATTCCTGGAAGCATGATGTCCAGTATCACAAGATCTGGTTTGTAATGGTATATTAGATCCAATGCATCTTCGCCTCTCTCAGCTACCATGACTATGTAGCCCTGCTGCTCCATCAGAAACTGGATGGGTACCACCACACCCGGTTCATCATCCACTATTAGAATTTCTTTTGGCATGAATAGATAGCTTTGTTATATTTTAAATCCTGTTACTGTGAGTTTCGGCAAAAAAGGCTTTTTAGCATTGTTTCTAATGAACTACCATAACCGGGCAGGCAGAAAGGTGTATCACCTTGCGGCTCACGCTTCCAACCAACAAACCCTTAACTGCACCAAATCCACGAGTCCCCATCACGATAAGATCTGCTTGACGAGTTTCCGCAATCTTAAGAATGGCCTCGGCTTCCGATCCGTCTATCAACTCTTCGTACACTTTCAAAGTTGTGCTACCTAATATTTCTTTTGCTTTATCAAGTATTGCCTGAGCTGCGCTCTTGCGCTTAGAGAAAAGCTTTTCGAAATCCTCATAACCCAATAAATCTGAGGTGTGCGCAAATACATGAACGAGCAATAAATTGGCTTCGTAACATTCGGCCAGCGATTTAGCGTACTCTGCAGCCCTATGGCTATATTCGGAGCCGTCAACTGCCAAAAGTATGTTTTTAAACATCTTTTGCCTCTACTTTTCTATAATGATATTGGTCAAATAGATCAGACTAAATGACACAGTTAAGAAGCTGCCGTTTGAATGAGTTTTTTTCAATAATTAATATTACGTGGATAAAAATTAACTTTTCTTGGAGGTAACTGTCTGAAAGGATGTGATTTGCTGCGTTAATTCTTTGCCTTCACACTCTGGGCAATTGTATCTTTTTTTGTCATAGTCAGAGATTGAAATAACTATACTAAAAGCTTTTTTGCATTTTTCGCAATAGAATTCATAAGTAGGCATTTTAAACCTCCTTTTTCATCATTTGCTTTAAGCCTTCACCTTTGAAAGAGGGATTTCATGTTTGATTTTTAACCAAAAAATAAAAAATGCTTTTTATTTTGCCATGCCTATTGTCGACTTAATGGATCCTGCGCTCATTTGGGCTTTTATCTGTATTTAATA
>DASQZP010000830.1:0-2216 GCA_035638655.1 Bacteroidales bacterium | reverse complement strand
AGATGTAATAATTATTATATCCTATGCTTCAATGGATTTTGAAGAAGCAAAAAGATTCAAGCCTACCATCATCTTTCCTGATACTGCAACAAATAAAGTTTTAAGTTAATCCGGTGCCTTGAAAAAATCCCTGCTCAATATCCTGAAATTTCTGGCTTTCCTGTCATTGGGAATAGTATTGCTCTACTTTGCTTTTAAAGGCATTAAATTCCAGCAACTGGTCAAAGCTTTTCAATCTGTTAATTACTGGTGGGTTTTGCTTTCCCTGGTATTTGCTTTTATTGCTTATGCAAGCAGGGCATATCGATGGAGTTTGCTGATTGAACCCCTGGGTTACTCACCTACGTTCTCAAACAGTTTCTATTCACTGATGATTGGTTACCTGGCCAATTTTGCATTCCCACGCATTGGTGAGATTACCCGTTGCGGCACCCTCAGCCGAACTGAAAAGATACCTGTAGATTCACTCATTGGTACGGTAATTATCGAAAGAGCTACTGATTTGTTGTCTCTTTTAACACTTTTAATTATTCTGATAGTTGCAAAATTCAATTTTTTTGGCAGTTTTTTCAATAAGAATATTTTTAATCCTTTTTATGAAAAAGTTGCGGCAACATTCAATTTTTCGGTTGTAATCTGGATCTTTATCTTCAGCAGTATTCTCCTTTTTATATTATTGTACTTCATTTTCAGGGCACGTCTGGCAAAACTTCTGTTTGTTAAGAAAACCAAGAAAGCAATTAAGGGTATACTCTCCGGTATAAAAACGGTTTATACCATGAAAAAAAGAGGACAGTTCCTCTTGCATACAGTATTAATCTGGGTTATGTACTGGCTGATGACTTATGTAGTTGTATTTGCCATACCAGCTACTTCAGATCTGACAATGGTAGACGGGTTGTTCCTCCTTGTGATCGGAGGGTTGGGTATGTCTGCTCCTGTTCAGGGCGGGATCGGTGCCTACCACTGGATTGTTTCCCTCGGTCTTACTATTTATGGTATACCCCGTGCTGATGGACTGGCTTTTGCTACTATCTCTCATGAATCACAGTCGTTGTTTGCTATTGCACTCGGGACCATGAGTTTTTTGGTGCTTTTTTTCGCCAAAAAGAAAAAAACTGTTACTGTTGTATAATTTTATCCTGAATGACACAGCTTGAACTGATAGAATCAAAGATCAAAACCACAGATGATTTCGCTGAACAACTGGCTTATCACCATTTCAGGGACCATAAACTGGTATTTACCAATGGTTGTTTTGATATTTTGCACCTGGGACATGTCGACTATTTATCAAAGGCGGCTGATCTGGGTGATGTTCTTATTATCGGACTGAATACCGATGATTCTGTTTCAAGAATTAAAGGTGAAAAACGGCCTGTTCAGGACCAGCGTTCACGGTCGCATGTAATGGCTTCTCTGAAGTTTGTTGATTATGTTATCCTTTTTAATGAATCAACGCCATACGAACTTATTAAATTCATTAATCCGGATATACTTGTAAAAGGTGGTGATTATAATGTGGAAGAAATAGTGGGTTATGATATTGTTACCGCAAATGGGGGAAAAGTCTTTACAATTGAAATTACTCCCGGATATTCAACCACATCTATTCTCAACAGGATTTGAGTCAGAATTTATTATAACAGTCCCGTCTCCCCCAATTTTTACAATATGTGTGCAGCTGAATCTTTAATTATCAGGAAGAAAGCAATTTCAGTGATTTGCTTTTCCGGATTCTAACAATTGCTGATATTTGGCTATCTTTATCAGCATTTCACCAAGCGAAATATATATGGCAAAAAGCAAAACAATATATATCTGTCAGAATTGCGGCGTCTCGTCTCCCAAATGGATAGGGCGCTGTCCCTCGTGTGGCGAATGGAATACTTATGTTGAGGAAGTAATACGAAAAGAATCCCGCTCTGCTGCTGGTTTACATGCAGAACAGACTTCCCGCCCTCAGAAAATTTCAGAGATCACTACCATACAAGTTCCACGCCTGAAAACCGGGTATTCTGAGTTTGACCGCATCCTTGGAGGAGGAATTGTACCCGGATCCATGGTGCTTATCGGGGGTGAGCCCGGTGTCGGGAAATCTACGCTGGCATTGCAAGTTGCACTCACCCTGAAAGGGAAGAAGATACTCTATGTATCCGGTGAAGAAAGCGGACAGCAGATCCGGCTCAGGGCTGAAAGACTGGGCATGGATAATC
>DASQZP010000829.1:0-11710 GCA_035638655.1 Bacteroidales bacterium | reverse complement strand
TCAATAATCGTTTTGGATACACGGTCAATATATTTCTCTTTATCCTCCCGACTGTCTTTCCATGCTCTTTGCAAGTGCTGCACGTTGAGTCTCATGGGAGTCAGCGGATTTTTAATTTCATGTGCAATTTGTTTGGCCATCTCACGCCATGCAGATTCACGTTCACTCCTGGCAAGCAACTCAATACTCTTTTCCAGTTCTTCCACCATACGGTTATATTCCCTTACCAGGCTGCCTATCTCATCATTCTTGGGGTAGTAAATTTTTTCATATTTCTTTCCCAGTTCAATTTCACTAAATTTTAACTGAATCATCCGCAAAGGAAGTGTGATTTTTTCAGAAATAAGAACAGCTATCCCGATAGACAGTAATATCAGCAATACATAAACATTCACAATGGTCGCAACAAGTGAAGAAAGTTCCTTTGACCACACATTCTGTCGTGTAAAATATGGAAGGTTAAGATAAGCAAGTAACTCATTTTCACTATTAATGAAAGGCACATATGCCGACATATAACTCAGGCTCCCAATTCGTTCATTGTGAATGAATTCTGCTTTTTCTTTCAGAACCAGTTCAACATAGGCTGCAGGATTTATTCGTGACCCGATCAGTTCTTTATTGAAAATACCCGGACGTGAGGTGGCAAGCAGTTTACCCTGCTTGTCATACAGGTTAATATCAGTATAAAAGACATTTGAAAATTTCTGCAGTAATTCATCGAGATTGTCATAAGTGGCATCACTCCAGTCAGGAGTTAGCTTCTGCTCATATTCAAGTTTATGTACTAATTCAATGTAAACGGATTGTATTTTTTCACTTAATATTTCGTTGTGACGGCTTTTATACTGTTGTATGCTAAAGAAAATAGTCCCACTACCAACCAGAATAAGGGAAAGAAACAGAATAGATACCATTGAAAACTGAATACGGTTTCTGAAATCAGGATTAAAACTGTTGGTAAAATATGCTGGTTTCCTTATAAACAGAGCGATATTCAACAGGAAAAAGAAGAAAACAAAAAGATATGCAAACGACACAAGATGATCGAAAAACCGTACCGAGGGATTACTTACCACAATAGTATTGGCCTTGTCAACCTTGTAAAACAAATGGTTCCAGTTTCCTGTTGATAAGGAGGTGAATTCTTTATCCGGTAAATTATAGACATCCAGATTCAGACTATAAGGGAATGATCCGGATTGACTTATCAATTTTCCTTTGTTGTATTTTGCATAAGAGTACTCACTGTTTGCCCGCTGCTTATTTTGCCTGCTATCCAACAACAATTCGGGATAACCAAGTTCCTGTGTTATAAGTTTTGAATCAAGTCCTATAAACAAAGTAACTGTGTTTTCTTTTCCCTGATATTTTATTTTTCCAAAATAACTGATCCGGCCTCCCGAATTGGTAAGAAAATAAAAATCATTACCTGATAAACGAACCCCAACCTTATCAAGCATATTATCAAAGAAGGTATAACAATGAAACCATTTATCATCGGGTTCAATCCAAACTGAATCAGATGAATTACAAATAGTAAGCTGCAACTCATATTTATCCCAGTAACCTGAAAAGTATTTTCTTTTTAGCAGATTGTATACTTCGTCATAAGTAAAGAAGCGATTTAACAACATTTTTGAAAGCTGGTCATCCTCATGTATTTTATCATTCATTTCATTGAGCAACAATTCAGCTATCGGATCATGCTCTGAAGCGAGATTGATTGCAATTACCTTTTTATTCTCCGTTTCTTTTATTTGGCTATAATGAGCTATAAACCAGGCAGAAAAAACAGCCATTAAAACAGCAAAAAGCGTAAAGGTGGAGTAATGAAACCGGTAACCTTTATACCTGAGCCACAAAATTATCAGGAACAGCAGGGATATAAAAACAAAAGGGATTAATGTGGCTTGTTTTCCTTCAGACGCAAGGTAATAAAGTGCAAATATAATAGCCGTCTGAAGGACAAAATGAATCGCTAACTGACGGAGAGAAATAAGTCTGTTAAGCATGCTAATTGCCTTATCATTCAGAAGCATGTAACCACTGAAAAGCAGGCCGGTGGCAAAAAGCCCGGCGATACTGTACAGACTAATATCAAATGCCTTATGAGTTTCGTATGTAATGGAAGAATTTAGAATTATACTTTTAAAAAGAACATTGTTCAGTAAAAAGAATACATCCAGGAAAGCAAATATCAGCGTCGTAATTATAAAAATAAGAAAAGCATTCTTACCCTTCAGGATGTAACTTCCGTCAAAGTATTTATAGCATACCCAGGCAACAAAAAAAACAAAAACCGCCAGGATAAGGAAATCTCCTAAAGAGGATAGTAATACGGAAGTTGCATAGTAACGGGGACTAAACAAATCAAGGTCGTAAAGAGAGGCAGGTAAATGATAGGCTCCCATGACATATTTCAACAAGAGAAGAAAAGCAGCCACCAAAGCGATTATCAATAGCCTCCAGCTATTTAGGGCATGTTTAATCAATTGCCCGGCAAAAAACAAGAGCAATATCATGGCTGCCAGAAACAACAAAACTGACAGATAAAGACCTGTTTTGCTAACACGTACCTGTTGGGTAAAAACCATGTTAAACAGATAATGTCCCTTAATACCCTGCACCTTGAAACCTTCCTTCCGATGGTCCGACACAACAGTATATCCGGGAAGTTCCGGAAAATCCTTCTGGAAACCATTTCTAAGAAAATGATTCTCATAAGGATACTGATGCTTTATAAGCAACAAGCCAACAACCTGGTTTTCGCCAATTTTTCTTTTCTGTACAACAAACCAGGCACTGCCAAGAAAAACAAAATTTTTATGAAACGGAGAACCGGAAAAACTATCTGAGACAGGAACTGAATTATCAGACCAAAAACGCAATGTATCATCCTGGTATAATAATATTATGATACCTCTTTTTTGATAAAGGTTCTCATATTTTTCATATTGTTGTCTGACAAACTGAAGGTCCCTGCCGGAATTAAGCTTTTGCTCAACTTCATCCAGTATTACGTTAAGCTTTTTTTGTTTATGATGCAGCACCTTCTCAAAGCGGTTAATATCTTTTTCGCCATAATTCTTATAAGTAAAATATTTCTCTGTAAGAAAAGTAGCAGCAAAGAGCAGTATAGCTCCCGACAGAAAAACGATGCTTTTGTGTTTTATGATCAAGGCTGGAAAATTTTTTACTTCTTTTGATTTTGCCAATCTAATTTAACAATAAATATACCAAAATATAAACATAGTTTTAAAACCCAATGCTATATTGTTTTCGAATTCAGATTTACAGTTTAACTGTGATGATACGGTTCACCCCGTAGAATTGTTAATGCCCGGTAGAATTGTTCGGCAAAAATAAGTCTTACTAACTGATGAGAAAAAGTCATATCGGAAAGTGAAATTTTTTGGTCGGCACGTTTATATACCTCAGGAGAAAATCCATAAGCTCCTCCGATTAAGAAAATTAAGTTTCTGGTACCTGCATTCATCCATTTCTGAACCTGTTCTGCAAACTTTTCAGAGCTGAATGATTTACCGTTCTCGTCGAGTAAAACCAGGTAATCACCCGGACTGACAAGATCGAGAATTAAGGTTCCTTCTTTTTCGGCTATGACTGCAGGAGGCTGACGGCCGGTCTTTTTTAAATCAGGTATCACTTTTACTTCAAAAGACACATACCGTTTAATCCTTTTTAAATAATCCTCAATCCCGCTTTTAAGGTATCCAAATGAAGTCTTTCCCGTAAAAATCAATGTAATTTTCATCTTTCTAATTATATGAAATATCAGCAATGCCTGTATTTGATTTATATGTAACCGGTTTTTCACAAAATATATCAAAATATTTATAAAACCATAATAAAAACTAAAATAGTGTCTGTCAATAAAGTCAAGTGTCCGGATCAAAATATTCGGGAACAAAGCCCGTTCCGTTCTAAACGGGAGCGTGCAAAAAATTTTAATCCGCAGTATACTATTTCAATTGGCAATTAGCAATTGGCAATTGAAACCCTACGGAAAAGTAGCCGATGCATAATTTGAACAACATGTTGGTAAAAGTTGTCGCCCAAGCGCCTAATGTATACGAGGAATTAGAATTTTTGCGACAACGCAGTTATCGGACATTATGGACAGACACTAAGATATGTATACACCCTGAAAAATAAAGGAATTAAGACATAAATCACAATAAATATAAGCCAGTGGTAAACTATTAAATTGAAAACTTTAATTTAAAACATTTTTTTTACACAATGTGGCATAGAGATTGATAATTTCCAGTGACTTACAAAATGGAAAAAATGAAGTTATGCATTCAAAATTATAAGCTTACTATATCCAATTGGTATACTAATTTTATTTTTATAAATTGCATGGCAAAAAACCAGAAACCCTCTAGGGATTATTATCCGGCAAATACAACACTGTAATGAAAAACCTGATCATAAAAACGCCTGTATTATTGCTATTTGGACTTTTATTGCAAACAGGCAATGTTTTTGCAGCCCCAGACATTCCTGAAGCGATTGTGGTAGCAATCAAAGCGGGAAATTCAAAAGAGCTTGCCAAACATTTCAACACAAACATTGAATTACTCATACTTGAAAACGAAGATGTTTACAGCAAATCTCAAGCTGAAATGATTTGTAAAGATTTCTTCACCAGGTATCCCCCCAGTAATTTTAAGATATTATTTGAAGGTGGTAAAGAAAATTCCAAGTATGCGATCGGAAGTCTTACCACTCCGAATGGCAATTTCAGGGTTTATTTTCTACTGAAGGTCCAGAATAATACTGCACTGATCCATCAATTAAGAATAGAAAAGGAAGATGAGTCTGAATAAAGAGCTACTTGACCAGTTTATTGATCATGCGCTGATCGAAGATGTTGGAGACGGCGATCATTCCTCGCTTGCCTGTATCCCTGAAAAAGCTGAAGGAAGTTCAAAACTGCTTATCAAGCAGAAAGGTATCCTGGCCGGAGTTGACGTTGCCGAATTTATTTTCAGGAAACTGGAACCCTCGATACAAATTGAAATTTTAATTGGTGACGGAGAAAAGGTTACTACAGGTGATATCTCATTCATTGTTACCGGCAAAATTCAAACTTTGTTGAAAGCCGAACGCCTGGTATTAAATATCATGCAGCGGATGAGTGGTATAGCTACGCATACCCGCCAGTATGCTGATATGCTGAAAGACTACCATACTACGGTGCTGGACACAAGGAAAACGACACCCGGTATGCGCATGCTTGATAAAGAAGCTGTTCGCCTTGGAGGTGGTGAGAATCACCGCATGGGCCTGTATGACATGATCATGCTGAAAGATAATCACATCGATTTTGCCGGTGGAATTGAAAAAGCAATCTCTAAAACAAGAGCTTATCTGAAAGAAAAAAATAAGTCCCTGAAAATTGAGATTGAAGTGCGGTCTCTGGATAACGTGAAAAAAGTACTTGCAACGGGTGGGATTGACAGAATAATGTTCGATAATTTCACACCTGAAGATACCAAAAAAGCGGTTGAACTGATAGACGGACGATTTGAAACAGAATCTTCAGGAATGATCAACCTTGACACTGTTACCAAATATGCTGCCTCTGGTGTTGACTATGTATCAGTGGGAGCCCTGACACATCAAATCAAAAGCCTCGACATGAGCTTGAAGGCGATCATTTAATTCATACTTTATGGCCTTTCTGCCATCAAAAGAAACATATGAAAAACGACTTACCCTTGTCAGGAATAACCTGGTAAAACGAACTTCCATGGTTACACTTCCCGGAATGCAAGGATTAAGCCTGAGCGAAGTAATTGAATTTTTCATCAATGGTATTCAAAAAGGTTCACTTACAACACGTGCCTCTTCAATAGCATTTCAGTTTTTTCTTGCGGCCATTCCGGCTGTGATCTTTTTTTTCACCTTGCTGCCCTATATCCCGGTAAACAATTTTCAGGACGGATTATTCAGTATGCTGGTATCGATCATGCCAAAAGCTGCCTATTCTTCTATTCAAACTACCCTTGACGAAATATTTGTCCGAAGGATCGGTTTACAATTTTTTGGGTTTCTGATAGCAGTTTTTTTCTCGATGAATGCCATAAACAGTATTATTAAAGCTTTTAATGCATCCTATCACACTATTGAATCCCGCTCCTGGATTGCCAGAAAGATGGTTTCACTGGCCCTGGTTTTCATCGTTGCCACACTTATTTCCATTGCCATAAGCCTGATGATATTTACAAGATTCTTCCTGATGCAATTAACTGATTTAAATATCATCCGGTCGGATCTTACCTTCCTGATCATTAACTCCGGAAAATGGATCATCATTGCCGCTCTTATTTTCTTCACCATCTCATTTATTTATTATCTGGCACCTTCCCGTAAGATGAAATGGAAATTGATATCTCCGGGTTCAACACTGGCTTCTGTACTTACCATTTTTGCCTGTCTGGCCTTTTCATTTTTCATGAATCAATTCGGACAACTGGACAAGATATACGGATCACTCGGGTCAGTAATGATAGTTATGATCTGGATAAACTTCAATGCGCTGGCATTGTTAATAGGTTTTGAGCTCAATGCAAGTATAATGCATGCCAGAAACAATCATAATGAAGTATCTACATTATCTGTTAGTTATGAAAAAAAACATACAGGAAATAAGAAGAGAATATCAGTTAAAAAGTCTCAATGAATCAGAAATAGATCCTGACCCAATCAGTCAGTTTGACAAATGGCTTGAGGAAGCACTGCAGGCAGAAGTCTGGGAGCCAACAGCAATGTCCCTGGCAACTGTTTCACCGGAAGGTAAACCATCGGCAAGAATGGTTTTACTGAAACAGGCAAATGAAAAAGGATTTGTTTTTTATACCAATTATAACAGTCGCAAAGGAGAAAACCTGGCCGGCAATCCATATGCTGCTGTTGTGTTTTACTGGCCTGAACTGGAAAGACAGGTCCGGGTAGAAGGCATTACTGAAAAAGTTAGCAAAGAAGAGTCGGACAGTTATTTCAATTCCAGGCCGGAAGGTAGCAGGGTTGGTGCCATTGTTTCGCCCCAGAGCAGTGAAATTCCGGGGAGGGAATTTCTTGAGGAACTCTTTGATAATTACCAGAAAATGTCTAAAGGGAAACCACTCATAAGGCCGGAAAACTGGGGCGGTTACCGTATCATCCCTGACAGGGTTGAATTCTGGCAGGGACGGGCAAGCAGGCTTCATGACCGGATAGAATTTATCCGCAACGATTTGATGTGGAAAATACGAAGGCTGGCACCGTAACTTATTTTGCAATAACGCAGTTATCGGGCAATTATGGTCAGACACTAAGTAATTGTTTTACTCTCGCCGAAATGGTTTTCCCATCAGCACGTCCTGCCAGCTGTCTGGTAGCAACCCCCATCACTTTACCCATGTCGGCCATTGAAGAAGCACCTGTTTCAGCAATAATGCTTTTTAATGCCGCATCAAGTTCTTCATCTGTCAAAGGCTTTGGGAGATATTCTTCAATAACAGCCGCTTCGCTCATTTCTTTATCTGCAAGATCGCCTCTGTTTTGTGACTTATAGATCTCAGCCGACTCACGACGTTGTTTTGCCAGCTTTTGCAGGATTTTAAGTACAGCATCATCTGTCAGTACTTCATGAGAAGCCCCTTTTTCTGTTCTGGCAATCATAAAAGCTGATTTAACCGATCTGAGTGTTTCAAGCCTCTCTTTTTCCCTTGCCTTCATGGCTGCTTTCAGGTCATTCTCAATTTTTTCAACTAAACTCATCACATTTGTATTTAATAATTTTCTTTAATACATTAAAATTCAAACTCTAATTGAAGCAAAATCGCCTGCCTGCATTCAATTTCATATTTAATCAGGCAACAAATAAAAAATAAATTGCCATTTTTTAATCTACATTATCATGAAGATAAGGATTATTAGGTCTTAACTTTGTTTTGTTTTCTCCTTCATCAGAAAGAGAATACCTGGACACCTCTGTATCATTTCCGGTTTTTTCTTCGTCAAGTTTAATGTTTTTTCTTCGATATGCCGGCTCATTCTCCAGTTTATCAATATTCTCTTTATCATCGGGATTATTGTAGCTCTGAGTTTTAAGACGCGCATGTGTACTCTTGAGTATTTTAACCCGTTCAGCAGATTTCTGTTGGTTAACAGCAAAAGTTTCATCGTCATTTAAACCTCCGTACGCCTGTTCTTTCTGAATATCAAACTCAATAGTGCGTTGTGCGGATACGTTGTCACTCAGGCTAAAATTCTTCTGTTTACGCTCTCTTACTTCAAACTCTCCTTCCTTGTGCGGAACATTCTTCTTTGCACCATCATTAAGTGGTACTTTATTGGTTTGTTTCTTTTTGACATAAAGTTCCGGAATACTATTTGTCTCAAAACCAGTAGCGATAATAGTGACATTTACCGAATCGCTAAGACTTTCTTCCATACCTGTACCCCAGATAATGAGGGCATCCGAGGAAACGCAGTTATTCACATAATCAGTTATTTCCCCCACTTCATCCATACTGATCTCATCAATGCCTGAAGTAATATTCAGCAGAATATTCTGTGCACCGGTAATCTCATTGTTATTAAGTAGTGGAGAATTTACAGCTTGCTGAATGGCCTCGATTGCCCGGTTTTCACCACTGGCCAGGCCAGATCCCATAATTGCAACACCACTGTTTGACATAACAGTCTGAACGTCAGCAAAGTCAACATTAATATAACCATGAACAGTAATAATTTCAGCAATCCCTTTTGCTGCTGTAGCCAGCACATTATCAGCTTTTGTAAATGCTTCTGAAAGTTTAAGGTCCCCGTATATCTCACGCAATTTTTCGTTATTGATCACAAGCAGGGAATCAACATGTTCTTTCAGTTCGTTTATCCCGTTTACAGCCTGTTGTATACGCTGTTGTCCTTCGAACCGGAAAGGGATAGTTATAATGGCTACAGTAAGGATGCCCAGTTCCTTTGCAGCCTTTGCAATTACAGGAGCGGCCCCGGTTCCGGTGCCGCCTCCCATACCGGCCGTTATAAACACCATTTTTGTATTGCTCGACAATATCTCAATGATATCATCGAGATTTTCGATAGCTGCCTGACGGCCGATATCGGGTTTATTACCGGCTCCTCTCCCTTCGGTGAGTGATTCGCCCAGTTGTATTTTTACAGACACCGGACTGTTGGCCAGCGCCTGGGAATCAGTATTGCAAACAACAAAGTTTACATCTTTAATCCCCTGCTTAAACATGTGATTGACAGCGTTGCTCCCGCCTCCGCCAACACCAAGTACTTTAATGATGGAGGAGCGTTCGGTGGGCAGGTCAAAATTAATTAAATCGTCAGCCATAATGCCAGGTTTTTAGATTGTTATCAATTTGAAATGAATTAATTCAGGCTTTATATCTGTTTACATTTGTGCATCGTTCTCCTCAAAAATATCGGTTATGGTTTTTTTCAGAGACTCTATGATGCCGGGTTTATTCTTGATTTTTTGTTTGATGGATTCTTCTTCAGTTTCTGGTTCGTCTTTCCTAACTTTCTCTTCTGAAGCTTTGGCACTTTTCTCGGCAGTTACATCAGCCTGAAATCCTTTCAGTAACAGCCCCACACTGGTTGCGTACATTGGTTGATTGACCTCTTCACTAATTTCACCGGAGAGATGCTCATTAGGTAATCCCAGCCTCACATCCAGTCCGGTTCTGAATTTAATTAACTGTGGCAGGTGCCTGAGCAGTGAACCGCCTCCCGTAATTACGATACCAGCGCCCAGTTTGTCCATACAGTCAGAATTTTCAATCTCAAATGTTACAGCATCGATAATCTCCTCCATTCGGGACTGAATAATATATGCCAGGCTTTTAAAGGAAATTTCTTTGGGATCTCTGCCACTGATGCCGGGTATGGTTACAACTTTATCATCCTGTGCAATGTCTCCAAGCGCAGAACCAAACTGAATCTTAAGCAATTCAGCCTGCCGTTGCAAAATAGAACAACCCTCCTTGATATCCTGTGTTACCACATTTCCTCCAAAAGGTATTACTGCGGTATGTCTGATTATTCCGTCATAGAAAACAGCAACATCAGTTGTACCACCTCCAATATCCACAAGCGCAACTCCGGCTTCCTTTTCATCTTCGGTAAGTACAGCCTCAGAAGAAGCCAGCGGTTCAAGGATAAGGCTTTGCACATTCAGCCCGACACGGCGCACACATTTTTCAATATTGCGGGCAGATGCAACCTGACCAATCACAATATGGAAATTAGCTTCCAGTCGTTTGCCAAACATGCCGACCGGATTTTTCACCCCGGTCTCATTATCAACAATAAAATTCTGAGGCAGCACATGAATGATCTCCTCGCCCATATCGATTGGCAATTTATACATATCATTGATCAGTGCCTCAATATCCTCACGTGTTATCTCATCATCATAAGAATCACGATTTATATACCCCCTGTTTCGCATACTCTTAATATGCTGGCCTGCAATGCCAACATATACCTCAGAAACCTTCACATCAGCTTTTGCTTCGGCTTCAGAGATTGTTTCCTGTATGGCGTTAACAGTTTCTTCAATGTTAAGTACTACACCGCGCTTAACACCTTTTGAATCGGCTTTGCTCAGTCCGAGAATTTCAAGTTTTTTATGTTCATTAATACGTCCGATGATGGCAACAATTTTAGTTGTCCCAATATCAATTGCTGCGACAAAATTATTTTTTTGCTTCATAGCTTTATCTTTTTGTACAGATTACTTGGTCCTTATATTTCAGGTTTATTTTTTCGTATTTATTCCAGCTTACATTTGTAAATCCCTTTTTATACAAAGCATAAAGCTTCCGGAATTTATATTTATAATCATCAATAGGCCCCAGAATAATGAGATGGGCCCCTACCCTGGGTACAAGCTCATATTCATGCTCCTCATTCACATATATCTGTTCAATCTGGTCATTCCAGAACTTATTATTATGGATAAAAAGGGCAAGCTTATACAGATCAAAGATCGTTTTTTGGCCCTCTGAAAGATCTTTTCCTTTGTCAAAAATGCTTTTGCACCTTAAAGGATTGAAAGGCTCCCGGATAAATCCATTGGCTACAAGCGTATGCATGGTGAAATTTCTCTTAAGAGGAAGGACCTGTCCTTCTTCATCGATATAATAACTCTGGTTTCTCTCATTCATCACACGCAACACAGGCAGACGTTGTTCAATCCGGATATTTAAAGTACCATCAATGGTTTTAAACACCTGGGCGTCTTTTACGACAGGCTGATTGTCCAGTATGCGTTCAAGTTCCTGAGTATTTACAATTCTTTCAGCATAGCCAAGAGCTCTTATATTTTCAGCATCGATAATATTTTTCACATGATTACTGGTAATAAACCGGTTTGAAAGACTGTCTTTAATTTGTATGTTCAGATTACTACATACCACATTCCCTGCCTTACCAGACACGAATCCCAGTACCACTACCAGGTAGCCAAGCAGTAAAATATAGAATATGAGTTTTTTAAACCTGATCATTTATATTTAGATTTTTTTCATTCTTTCATTCATTTCCTTTTTTGTCAGCAACATCTTTGTGAGGTATCCGGTCAGCGTATCAATATCACCGGCACCCAACGTAAGCAATACATCCACTTTTGCATCCATGATAAGATTTATAACTTCGTCTTTCG
>DASQZP010000828.1:0-12028 GCA_035638655.1 Bacteroidales bacterium | reverse complement strand
GTACAGATTGATCCCCAACTGGTACAGATTGAATCCCAACATGTACGGACTAATTTCCAGGGAATCTGCAAGGGTTGAAGCATCCAATGTTGTGAATTGTTTTCATTTGACTCCATTCACACAAGCCATTGCTCAGGCTGGTCGTGAGCCCTTCGGGGTTGTATTTTAACGATCTTTGACACAGCAAATAGCCGCAACAGTATTATTACCATGCTGTGCCCGGTTGGTTATTCTCTCTCTAATAATTTTTGTATTTCACTAATCAATTCTTTGGCGGTTGGTATAAGATTCAGTACATCCTCTTTATCAAAATCAATAAAATCGTCATAATCGCTTGTTTGCCTTTTATCATAAAGATCAGTATAAAATCTCGCTATTTTTTTATCAATCAATCCTTTACTAACAAAATGCAATCCAAACATTTGACGAACCCCTGCATGCCTGTGCGCCTTTATCTCATTTTTAACCAAAAGTGAAGTAACTGCATAAAAACATGCATAATATAACCTATTAACTGCTGTATTATATAGTCCATTATCAACCAGGAAGCCAACTTCTTCTAAGGTTTCATTTACTCTGCTCATCCGATAATTAATGAGTTCTTGTTTCTCATTTTCTGTCATAATTCAATTCCCTCATTGCTGACATTATCGTAAAAAGGAGTAATCTTATGTTTTGATTCCCAATCTGATTTTGATAAAACAAGCGCACTAACTATCATGCCTGTTTCAAATTCAACATCATATAAGGGATATTTTACCCTTTTCTCATCCTCTCGGGTTACCTTTTTTTTATCCAACAATATTAATATATCTATATCAGAATCAGATCGGTTATCACCTCTGGCTCGAGAACCATACAAAATCACCTTTGCATTAGGTGCTTGTGAACTGACTGTTTTCTTAATCTTTTTTAATATTTCTCTCTCATTCATCATAATTCAAAAATAATGAAATTTCAGCAATAAGCCAGATAGTACCGAAATCATTAAATCCCCTTAAAATTAACTGCAGAATTTCAATAGTTTAACCCAACAGTCCCGAAGGCATCCGATGGCTATCGGATCGATGGCTATCGGATCGGAATAAAACCCAATTAAGCCCGGGTAATTTAACAGTTAATCCAGAACAGAAGCAAGCAAAGTCCTCAGCTTTACTGCCTCTTTTTTGGCTCAACTGAGTCTTAAATCCTATATTGTTAGCAAAATGTGCCATTAATAATCTGCTATCAGTGATTCGTATGGGATTTTTAAAGTATCATGCAGTTTACGTATCATTTGTAAAGTCAATTTACGTTTTCGGCTAAAAATCTCAGAAACTCTACTTTTGTATCCAATTATTTTAGCCAAATCACTTTTTTTCATATCCATTTGTTCCATACGAAATTTAATTGCTTCAATCGGATCTGGTGGCTCAATCGGATAGTGCTCATCTTCGTATTTCTCAATCAAGATGCTTAGAATTTCCGCTTCATCTCCGTCGGGAGAATCAATCGGCGCATCAAAAATCGCCTCAAGTCTATCTAAAGCTTTTAGGTAATCTTCTTCGTTCTTAATCATTTTAATATTCATAACAATCAAATTTTTTCTGCGTCAATTTTATCATAATCTGTATGTGTACTAATAAATCTAATAAAAACCCACTGTCTCAAATAGTTAATATGCGTAATCAATCTGTATTTGTTTCCACATATATTAAATACAACTCGTCCAGTTTTTAATATACTCGCTTGGGGATATTCATTTTTAATATCTGTCGGACTTGTCCATTTGGCTTTACTTGCTTCTTTGTACCATGTTTTCAACTGGTCTTCCGAGTCAGTATGCGTTTCCCAAAAATCTCGTAGTATTTTTTTAGCAACTACTCTCATATTTTTTTTCAATCTACTTACAAAGATAATAAAAAGTTACCAATTTGGTAATTTTGAGGTGTTTTATTTTATGCAGAAAGTTTTCTTGGCATTTTTGCTAACAACAATTGTGTATGTATACTATTAGTGTTATTTCTTCTTTGTGTTTTTAATAAAAGTAGTGTTATTCCCTGAAATTAAAGGAAATAGTATACCTTTTCACAAAAACAATTCGGTCATCCGGTAGATTATTAAAATGAATTGTTAAAAAGTATCCCATATCCAATTCCGTTTAAAGTACTCTTTTCATCCTGTAAACAAACGTACTTTTCATTCCCCTTACTTATTCTGCTTGCTTATATACACATCTCTAAAGTAGTGAAACATTTTGGTTAAAACAAGATGGTGCTGAAAAGTGAGTCGTTAACCGGTTAGCAGGGATTGCCCTGATTAAGTCCCGGGTAGTACGGATTGATTCCCAACAGGTACGGACTGATTCCCAGGTAGTATGTACTCCCTCCGGATTATATTTACTAAAACTGTATAGGTACTAAATTAATTCAATATCCCCTCATAAACCGGCCTTATTAAAATGTTTCAATAAAATGTCTGGCTGTCATTGGTTGTGAAAACATTTAAAGCGGCCCTGCCAAAACAGGGTCGTTTTTTTTATTTATTGATTATCCCGCCAATATTTACTAAATTTCCCCTCCAATTGTCTACTAAAAGTAACAATAAAAATTATTTATCCAATATTTACCATAATTGAAAAAATGCAAATCCACACCATATTACCAGACTCAGATTAAACATATCTTTGAAATAATAAACCAAACTAAATCACTATGACCAAAATTTTCAGCCCATTCATCATTTTAATGTTCTTTTTAAATACATTACAGGCGCAGCAAGACGCAACATGGAAATTTAAGACCGGCGGCAGAGTTTATGCTTCACCGGTTATTGAAAAAGGCACTGTTTATATTGGCAGCGGTGATATGCACTTTTATGCCATTGATGAAACAACAGGAGCCAAAAAATGGGATTTTGTAACCAATGGAGCCATTCAATCATCCGCCTGTCTGACAGGTAAACTGGTTATTTTTGGCAGCGCCGACGGCAATTTGTATGCAGTAGACAAACAATCCGGCAGATTGGTATGGAAATTTTCCTCTGAAGGTGAAAAAATGTATGGTTTATGGGATTATTACCTTTCTTCGCCAAAAATATCTGGCAATATGGTTTACTGGGGCAGCGGAGATGGAAATATTTATGCCATAAACCTTTCTAACGGATCACTCGCATGGAATTATCCTACCGAAGATATTGTGCATTCATCGGCTGCATTTTCAGGAGACACTTTATTTATGGGAAGTTTTGACGGTTACTTCTATGCCCTGAACAAGATAAACGGTGCTCTTATCTGGAAATTTTATACCATTGGAGCGGCTTACTTTCCTAAAGGAGAAATACAAAAAGCGGCCATGGTTAAAGACAATGTGGTGTATTTCGGCAGCAGGGATTACAATATTTACGCGCTGGATGCCAAAACAGGCAGGGGTAGATGGAATTACAGAGAACCAGCCGGATGGATTATTGCGACTCCGGCAGAATATAAAGGAAACCTTTATTTTGGTACCTCTGATGCGCATGTTTTTTACTGCATGAATAAGAACAATGGTAAAATAAACTGGAAACTGCCACTCAATATGAGGGTGTATGGCTCGGCAATATTTAAAGATGATTTGGTGTACTTTGGATGCTTTAACGGAATTGTGTACGGAGTTGACTACCAGACCGGAGATATTAAATGGACGTTCCAAACAAAAGCCAGTCAGGAAAATTACAGCACTATTTATAAGGAGGACAACACCTTCAGAGACAATTTTCACTTGTATGGCGAAGAGTATGAAGCCAGCGAAGCCAAAATTCATAAGCTTGGATCAATACTTTCCACGCCTGTAATTGATAATCAAACTATCTTTTTTGGAAGTTCCGATGGTAATGTTTATGCAGTGTCATTGCTTTAATTTCAAAATTTAAAAATTATTTCCAAAATAATCCACCATATGCAACGAAGAAGCTTTATCAAAAAAGCCGGTCTTACCGCCGGCGTAATAGGTTCCGTTCCTTTCCCTGCTACCAGTCTGTTTTCCGGAGCAGTGGATTTTCCGCTTATCGATTTACATGTTCACAGGGCAGATGGCTTTGGTATGGAGCAGATCATGGAAATCGCTGAAAAACGAAAGGTGAAATTTGGAATAGTGGAACATCCGGCACCATGGGCCATAAAAGATGATGAAGCGCTAAAAAAATACATAGATGAACTGAGAAAATATCCGGTATATATAGGATTGCAGCCACTTACTCCTGGATGGAATAAAAGCTTTTCCCCGGAACTTGTGAAACAACTTGATTACATACTCATGGATCCGCAGACCATACCGCTTGGAAACGGACAATATCAAAGAATTTATGAGTTGCAGACATATGTAGAGGATACAGAATCCTTCATGAATAGGTATATGGAGTATAGCTTACAAATATTGAATGAAGAACCTGTACAAATATTTGCATGGCCGCTTTTTCTTCCTGTCTGCATTGCACGGGATTATTACAAGCTATGGACAGATGACAGGATGCAGCAACTTATATCGGCAGCTAAAAAAAGAAATATAGCATTTGAGATTAACGACATGTCACATACGCCTCATGAGCATTTTATCAGTATGGCAAAAGAGCAGGGATTAAAATTTACTTTTGGCTCCGATTCAAGGAATAATAATGCAGGACGTTTGGCATATGCAACTTCTGTCGCAAAAAAATGCAACTTAAAGGAATCAGATTTTTTCATTCCTTCACGGACCCGATCCTGAAAGGTGAAATTTCGCATTGCTTCTTAGAGAAAACTATGCCTTAACGGTATTTTAACATGACAGCCAGATCATGCTATTGGTTATGAATTATTCCCATAGCCTCCGGTGATGTAATTCTCCATATCCCGGATGGTTTTGCGCTGTTCGTGAATAATCATGTTCACTACATCGCCGATCGACACAATTCCCAGTAATTTATCGTCTTCAATAACCGGCAAATGCCTGATCTTTTTTTCTGTCATAAGCACCATACAATCGGTAATCGTTTGTTTACGTGTCACATAGTACAGTCGTTTAACCATTAATTCCCTAACCTTCATTTCTTTGGAGGAACGGCCTTTTAAAATAACCTGCCGGGCATAATCACGTTCTGTGAACATGCCTGCAACTTTTCCGTTTTCTTCGACCACCAGGGCACCAATATCATGGTCGGCCATTAGCTGAAGGGCATCGTATACGGTAGCATCAGGTGATACTTTTACTACCTCATGTCCTTTTTCATCTAAAATTGTGCTGATAAAATTCATTGCGTTATGGATTTAAGTAAATTTAAACAACCTTTTTAATTACCACCTCCATCAGAACCTCAATGTCTCTCTTATAAGTATGGTTAAATTACAAACATTTCGGCAATTAAAAAAGTTCAGGATCAAATAATAATATTTGTTTACTTACATGACTATTTCTCTAATAAGTTCTGCAATAAATGAAGCAGGTTTAATATCCGCGAAAGAAGACAAAATCGAATGTATTCATCAATTTTTCGTATATTTACGAATCTGTTTATAAGTGGTATTGCTTTTTATATAAAAATTCATGCTTAAGAGCAGACAAAGCCGTTTTATTTGAATGAAATAATGAATTTACTAAATTTTTTTGTGTCACAATTAGTGTCAGCAAGCGACTATTCTTTTGAAAGTCTTTGATAAGAAATCGTTAAAGACAAGGCTTGCAAAGTTAGAAAAGACGGAGTTTAACTTGTGTAAATAAGTATTTTTCTGACGAGCGTAACGCAGGTATCGGACATTATGGACAGACACTAAATACAAATCAAACAAAATGAAACAAATAAGCATTATATCAGTTTTATTTTTCAGCCTGTTTTTTCAACATCATTTATTTGCCCAGGAGAAAGTAGTGGTACTGGACAATTTTTATAATAATGAAATCAGTAGCAAAACCGGAAAACCATATCATTATTTGTGGACAGATGATGCATTAAGCGGTTTTTCACAATGGGGATCTTTATTTGAGAAGGATGGTGCAGAATTGAAAACGTTGCATGAAGCACCTGCCGCAGCAAATTTAAAAGGCGCAGATATTTATATTATAGTTGATCCGGACACCCCAAAAGAGACAAAATCGCCCATGACAGTGGATCAAACAGCAATTAAAACCATTACCAAATGGGTAAAAAAAGGCGGTGTGCTGTTGCTAATGGAAAATGACAGTTCGAATGCAGAATTCCAACATTTTAACATGTTAGCAGCCAAATTTGGTATGCATTTCAATGAGGTAAGTATTCATCATGTAACAGGCCATCAATATGATATGGGAGCCTTCACCAATCTACCGGACCATCCTGTTTTTAAAGGAGTAAGTAAAATTTACATGAAAGAAGTCTCAACAATTTCTCTTTCTGGTAATGCAAAACCGGTTTTGACTGAAAACGGACATGTAATTATTGCAGTGGCACCTTTTGGTAAAGGCCACGTGGTAGCCATAGGCGATCCATGGTTATACAATGAATACATTGACCATGCCAAATTACCCGACAGTTTCCAAAATCTGAAGGCGGCCAAAAATTTCACCACATGGCTACTCTCTCTGACAGAAAAATAATCAAATTAATGAATAAGTTTAAAAGGTACAGTTGGCTGTACCTTTTTTGTTTCCTGTAGACTTGCATAAAACTTTTATACACTGCAAATAAGGCTGCTAACTTTTCGGGAACTAAAAAACAATCAAATATTTTAGTTTATATTATAAATTACTTTATATTTGTATTTTATTCACAATTTAAATCATTAGTTATGGAAAAACAATTTGATCACAAAGAGAGTTTGCAGTTGATCAGTCAAATGATCAACACCGCCATGCACAACCTGAGAAAAGGAAGTGGAAATATAATTCTCGTATGGGGTTACCTGGTAATGTTCACCTCGCTTACCGTGTTTATTTTGTTGAAAACCCTGGATGTCTCATATCATGCGCACTATGCATGGTTTATATTAAGTATTGGAGTAATTTACACTTTTGTAAAAGGAATGAAAGACAAAAGTGAAACTACCCGTACATATATCGATAGTATAATCGGGTATGTATGGCTTTCTTTTGGTATTACAATTTCGTTGCTGGTGGGTAATTTTCTGGTCATTGATTTTAGTATCTTTCACCAATGGTTGCTGCTAATACCCTTAATTCTTTTGTTGTACGGTTTTGCACTTTTCATTACCGGCATAACGACCAGGTTCAATCCACTAATAATAGGTGCCATTTTCTGCTGGGTTGGTGCCACATTCTGTTTCTACATTCCGGCAAACTACCATATGCTGGTAATTGCCGGCGCCGCATTAATCGGATTTATTATTCCCGGACATTTACTTAATCAAAAAGCTGAGAACAATGTTTAAAGATCTGGATCCATTATTACATTCACAATTACGATTGTCAATAATGTCTCTGTTATTGGGTTTGCAAGAAGCAGATTTCAACTATCTGAAAAAAAATACAGGTGCTACTTCCGGAAACATCAGTGTTCAGATTGATAAATTGCAGCAGGCAGGATATATTGAAGTCAGGAAAACATTTAAAGGGAAAATGCCTCAAACTATTTGCAAGATTAGTGCAAAAGGAGTAAAAGCTTTTGAAGAGTATGTCAATACCATAAAGTGTTACCTGGAACCCGGAGAAAAATAAATATTTTAGAAAAAGTAATATAACGAATGCTATTATTATACTCTTCCAAAGATAATAAACACAATTTTAAACAAATCACGATACTGTCTGTTTGTCGGATAAACTAACGCATACAATTTTGAGAAAAATTAAAGTTAATTCCAATGAAGAAATTATTCCGGGAATTTTTATATTAAAATTCAAACGCCCTTTTACGTTCATTCCGGGACAGGTCATTGGCATAACTACCAGCGAGCAAATTACGGCCAGACTATACAGTATTGCAAGTGGCAAAGATGATCCCGACATCAGCATACTTTACAACAGGGTTGAGGATGGCAAACTCACCCCTGATTTATCCAGACTTCGAAAAGGAGAAACATTGCTGGTCAGTGATCCCTTTGGCAGTTTTACTGATACCAGAATACCCTCCTGGTGGATAGCCACAGGTACAGGAGTGGCTCCGTTCATCTCAATGATTCGTTCTGGTATCACCGAACAAAAGACACTGGTGCAGGGAGCACGTACCCGTGAAAGCTTCTATTTTTCAGGGGAGCTTGAAAAATCACTTGAAAATCACTACATTCGGTGCTGTTCAGGAGAAAATCTTACCGGATATTTTCCAGGTAGGGTAACTGATTTTTTAGTCGCCGAAAACAACCTTCCAACAGACAATATGTATTACCTTTGCGGCAGTGCTGAAATGGTTGTATCCACAAGAGACATTCTGATTTCAAGAAACATACCCTTCAGCAACATTGTATCAGAAATATATTTTTAATGATGCCGGAACAACGCGAATTTTTATTTGGAAAAACATATACGCAACTCACGACAGTTTGCAAAGACCTGGGGCTACCCTCTTTTACTGCTTCACAACTGGCAGACTGGCTTTACAAAAAGCAGGTAGCCACTATTGATGAGATGACCAATATCAGCAAAACGGGCCGGGAAAAACTGGCTGCCCGTTTCGATACCGGAATAAGCGCCCCTTCTAAAGTGCAGGTATCCTCTGACGGAACAAAAAAGTATCTGTATACCACTTCCGGAGGTAAATTTATTGAAACTGCCTACATTCCGGAGACAAACAGAAAGACACTGTGCGTTTCTTCACAGGTAGGATGTAAAATGGGTTGTCTGTTTTGCATGACCGGAAAGCAGGGATTTCAGGCCAATCTTTCAAGTGGCGAAATTATTAATCAGATCCGGAGTCTGCCCGAAAGAGACCTGTTGACAAACATAGTCTATATGGGCATGGGGGAGCCTTTCGATAACCTGGATGCCGTGCTGGACAGTCTGGAAATTCTCACCTCTGAGTATGGATATGGAATGAGTCCAAAGCGCATTACCGTTTCAACCATAGGGATTATTCCCGGCCTGAAGCGATTTCTGGACAACAGCAAGTGTCACCTGGCTGTCAGCCTGCATACACCTTTTGACGAAGAAAGAAGAAAGCTAATGCCTGTTGAACACGTATATCCACTCAGTAAGGTACTCGATGAAATCAGGTCATTTGATTTTGGACGCCAACGCCGTGTTTCTTTTGAATATATTATGTTCAAAGGCTTAAATGACACTGCCAGGCATGCCAAAGAGCTTAGCAGAATCCTGAATGGCATAAAATGCCGTATTAACCTTATCCGGTTTCATCCCATACCAGACACTCCGCTGGAAGGTTCCGGCAGACAGACTATTGAAGATTTTCAGCAAATGCTAAATAATAAAGGAATCACAACCACCATCAGACAATCACGCGGACAGGATATTTATGCTGCCTGCGGACTACTTTCCACCAAAGAATTAGTAAAAGAATCCTGATCACAATTCCTTTTTTATTTTCTACCACAAAAGCCAATCCTCATGGGCAGACCGGCTTCTTATTAATATTTCATATTACTTCAATGCATTTGCCGTAATCTCATTGTATACATATACTTTTACGACAAAACTAGCAGGTGTACTGTCCACATTCCCTTTCAAATAAACCTTTATTTTCTTATCGTTTTGCAGCAGCGACCCAATATCATTCAAATTTGCCGAGTTCAAAGGCAAATTGATCATTTCGCCACTCGCAGAAAGATGATCAAGACTGAGTCCGTTAATAGAGGCGATAGCTTTCCCTGTTGAAGAAGCAATACTGCTGTACATTACAGAACCAGTAATAGTATTGTTGGCATCACCCTGGTAATTTAAAACCTGAAGTTTAACCGAATCAATTTTAACATCTTTCAATTTATCCCGGTATTTGTATACATCAGAATCATCTGTAAAGTTTAACGTATCTACTTCATCTACAGAATTATTCCCTTCCTGCAGTGAAACAGGAAATGACTTGCTAAAACTTGCAGTAAATACAACATCTGCCAGATTATTCAGTGAATCACAGGAGGTAAGTCCAACTACAAAAAAAGTAATAAACAAAATGCTTTTAAATGTCTTCATATCAATAAAAGTTTAGATTTTACATACTTCATAATCTTTATATCCTAAAATTACATAAAAATCATTTATATGGTATAATAGATTTTTTGTTTGTGATAATTGCTTCTATTTCATCCACAAGTCACATAAAGAATTGGACAAATGAATAACAAACCGGAGCTTGTAAACACAAAAAGTCCGGTGGATATGTAAACCGCCGGACCCAAAATTATTATAACAAATTTATTTATTGCCTGTCTTTTAATGGATAAACAACATGTGTTTCCCATTTGGCAGTATCCTTTTCTCCAGCAGGATTGGTTACATATACTTCCCAGGGGGTACTTTTCTTTTCAAGATTATAAAGTTTCATATATTGTTCAATAGCCTCATGTTCTTCTTCGGTGTTATAATCACCAAAATGACGCAACATTAGAACTGAACCACCAGGGAGGAATCCTGCCTTAATGTCACCTTTCCCTGTAACATCCTTATCGACAGGGATTCCGGCTTCGAGCGGAAATATTTGATCAGGACTTTTTTCCCGATATACAGCAAAAGGAGGACCAGCGGGCTCTCTGTTTATGCTATTAAGGTATACATATATTTCACCATACATGGCGTTTAATCTGTCCTGTAACTGGCTCTCATAAACAGAATCGGTAATCATTAAAACAGGTTGCGGGGGTAAATCATTTTCTTCTACCAGCGAAATATCAGGATACTTTTTCAAAAGAGATTTATATATGCTCTGCGTATAGATTTTCAGGTTCTGAAGTCCCCGATCCAACACAGGTTTTACGGCTTTCTTCATAAAAATACCATATAAACGTCCCATCGGATATTTTAGATTATGGGAGGTATAAGACCATGTCAGGAATGTACCATCCGCTGAGTCAGAGAAATCAAATGTACCTGTACCTGAACCGTCTTTACCATATGCCATTTCTGTTTTTATAAAAGAGACAGGAACTGATTCGGTTATCTCCATCGTTCCATCTCCCTGCGCAGTACTTTTCCAGGTATGTTTTGCCCCCACTCCTTTTTTTGTTTCATTATACTCAGATTCATCCAGTAAAGATGTATCCAGAAATGGAGTCCATTGCTCCCAGTCTTTCAGGTTATTTACCTGACCAAAAACCAGGGTTGGCGGGGCATCAATATAAACTGAACTTTTAACTGTTTTGTCCGACGGAAGAAAAAAAGCAACTATTAATAAGGCCACTATAACTATGGCCAGGGCATAAATAATAATTCTGAATGCTTTCATGACTTTAAGATTTAGTTTATATTTTTCCGGTTTATACTAAATGCACTTTTAAATAAAAGTAAAGTTACACTGCCACTCGCACAGAATCAAGGGTTACTTTGTTAAAAAAAACGAAACAATCTTAAACTATTATAAAAATTAATGATAAATATTGAATGGTCTGTATGATCAACAGATACGGTGAATAATTACAACTAAACTGTAAAAAGAAGAAAGCCCCGCAAGTAATTGCGGGGCTGCGAACCGTTAGCGCATTTAATGTGTTAAAGGAAGGATGATCAAATGTACATAAAAATAATTTACTTAACCAAATATTTTTATTTTTTTTATATAAAATGTTGTATGTTATAATAATTAATGAGAAATATCATCTTTTATTTACTAATTACTACCAGCGTGGCCCCATATCCGTATTCACGGAATGAAGCATCCTGATACCTCAGATGAGGATATTTGTTGTCAAGAATCTTTCTAAGTTCATATTTCAATTTTCCGTTTCCCACGCCGTGAATAAAAACAATCTTTTTAACATTATTTCGTATTGCGCCCTCGAGTGATGTTGTAAAACGTGCCAGCTGAATATTGATTATTTCTCCGTTGCTCATTCCTGTATAATCATCCACAATTTCCTGAATATGCAGATCAACCTCCTCTACCTGACCGGGTTTATTTTTTACTTTATTTTTATCAGTTGTCTTTTCAGTGGTTCCCTTCT
>DASQZP010000827.1:0-8943 GCA_035638655.1 Bacteroidales bacterium | reverse complement strand
GACAAAACCGGCAAACATCGGGTTAGCAGTGCCTGTTATCCAATTTCTGAAATGATCCATAAACAGTGGTTTGTATTGCCTCCTGTTGTGGAGTGGTATTATAAATCTCATAATGCAGATTATCATGTCCTTCCTCCATACCGGAATGATTGTCTTTATTCAGAAGAAAACCGGTCTTTTGATCTCGTTTATCCAACTGAAAACACAAAAGTTTTTGTTCCGCTTGATTTTGGTGGAGTTCCGGGTAGTATTATTCTAAAGGCAGCCGTACGGAATCAGCGTTCCGTTTTATACTGGCACCTTGATGACCAGTATCTGGGTTCGACGACCCAGGTTCATCAAATGACCATACAGCCGGATTCCGGAAAACATGTGCTAACACTGGTTGATTCAGAAGGCCACAGACTGGAAAGGCATTTTACTGTAGAAAATACCCGGTAATTAAATGTAGGTTTTGTTCTTTTCTACTTCCTTTATTACTTTATATAATTTATCTGAACGTCTTATTTGTGAGGTTACAGGCATTGAAAAACGTTCTCCTTTTGTGGTTTTATTTACAGGCTTCAGGTCTACCCTTAATTCTTCTACTTTGGTTTCGATAACGCCGGTAGTTGGTCCGGTGATAATGATTTCGTCACCAACAGACAGGTCTCCTGTTTCCATGAGAAACTCAGCAACACCTAACCTGGAAAAATAATTCATTCCTTTTCCAACATACCTTTTCTTTTTTGTTGCCCTGGATCCGTATTTTTCACTCCATTCGCCCAGGCGTTGTCCAAGATAATATCCATCCCAGAAATCCCTGTTAAACACCTCTGAAAGTCGCTGTTGCCATGCTTCAATTTTTTCTTTGGTATAAGTTCCCTCAACAATTGCACTTATGGCTTCATTGTAACAGGAAGAAACGTTTTTGACATATTCCGGAGGTCTGGCCCGGCCTTCCAGCTTCAAGACCCTTACTCCGGCATCCAGTATTTTGTTGAGGAAGTGGATGGTGGATAAGTCTTTTGGAGACATGATGTATTGGTTTTCAATTTCAAGTTCTGCTCCGGATTCCCTGTCGGTTACCAAATAACTCCTGCGACAGTTTTGCAGGCATTTGCCCCTGTTAGCCGAAAAATTATATTCATGCAGACTAAGGTAGCACTTCCCTGATATTGACATGCATAATGCCCCATGAGCGAATAATTCAAGCCGGATTAACTCTCCTGCCGGACCTCTGATTTCCCTTTCCTGAATTAATTTATAAATTTCACTCACCTGATCAAGTGTCAGTTCTCGGGCAAGTACCATCACATCTGCAAAATTAGAATAAAATTCAATAGTTTCTATATTGCTGACATTTAATTGTGTTGATATGTGTACTTCCACATTTTGTTTAGATGCATAGGCCAGAACTGCCTGGTCGGAAGCAATAATTGCAGTAACACCGGCATTTTTTGCTGCATCAACCATCCTGCGCATTTCTGCAAGCTCATGATTATACACCACCGTATTGATGGTTAAGTATGTTTTTAGCTTATGATCATGTGCTATTTCTACTATTTTTTTTAGATCATCATAATTAAAATTAGATGAAGATTTGGAACGCATGTTTAGTTCCCCGACACCAAAGTATACTGAGTCAGCTCCTCCCTGTATGGCTGCCATGAGAGATTCGTAGGAACCTACAGGAGCCATGATTTCTATTTCTTTTCTTTGCAGCATATATTGTTTATTGTTAAATGCATAAGCCCGTTGCGCGAAATTATACACTTTTAATCAAATGGAGCACAGATTTTAGTTCTGCTTTTTCCCGGAATACAATAGCAAATTGTACTATAATAAAATATAGTGTTTTTTATGATTTATTCAGTATAATTCTGAATGTTGTACCTTTATTAATATCCGAGTTGTGAACAAATATTTTCCCGTTGTGATATTCTTCAACAATTCTTTTCGTTAACGATAAGCCTAATCCCCAGCCTCTTTCCTTAGTAGTATATCCGGGTTTAAAGATGGTCTTTTGCTTCGACTTTGCAATGCCTTTCCCTGTATCGGTAATATCAATTGTAAAATTACCGGCATTTTCTTTCACTGTTATCTTAATAGATCCTTTTCCTTCGATTGCATCAAGCGCATTTTTGCAGATGTTTTCTATCACCCATTCAAACAAAGGGGCATTTAATGGAACCGGGGACAGCTGTTCCGGCATATTCAGTTCAAATTTTACTTTGCCTGAAGACCTGGGACGCAAATATTCAATAGTATTTTTTAGAGTTTCGTCCATTCTGACAGGTTTCATTTTTGGTCTGGAACCTACTTTTGAAAAGCGTTCAGTAATTTTTTCCAGCCTTTTCACATCTTTTTCCATTTCAGGGAGGATATCCGGTACAGCATTTTTGCTTTTGAGCAATTCGATCCAGGCCAGCATAGAAGAAGTTGGCGTACCCAATTGGTGAGCTGTTTCTTTGGACAGTCCTACCCATACTTTGTTTTGTTCAGCCTTTCGGGAGGTACTGAAAGCAAAATAAGAAACCAGGATAAATAGCAGGATCACTATCATTTGAATATATGGATACCAGATAAGTTTAGTTAATATAATGGATTTCTTATAATAAATGTAATTACGGTCACCTCCTCCCAGATCGATCAGTATTGAGTCATTTTGATCCTTCATGAGATCGAGTTGCCGCTTGAGATATTTTTCATCACGGGCTTTAATGGAATCAAGGTTTTTATATGATACGATATTGCCTTCTTTGTCAGTAAGGATTACAGGAACGGTTTTATTATTCTGCAGAACCTGCAACAAAAAGCCATAATCTTTATCATCCAGATTGGTATTGGCCAGCTGCCGGGTGGCTTCAGCCCATAATTCAACCCGTACCTGTTCTTCAGCCGCGAGGGTTTTCACAAGTCTGCTGGTGTATAATAACGAACTTACTCCTATTAGAACGGCTATTATAAACAGTACCAGTTTCCAGCGTTGTTTTTGTGTGTATATATTCAAATCAAATCAGTTTTAGTATTGCAATTTATTGAAAATTTCTGTTTTTATTTTATCCTGGTTGTATCCGGAAGATCTTCCCACTGAACTTTAAAAACAGGTTTCTTTTTATTTGATCTGTCATCTTCAGCATTATTTTTCTTTTTAACCGAATCGGTCCCTTCCCATTCTATTTTAAAATTTTCCGATGGTTCAGGATTTTTAGTGTCCTGTTGATCTCTGTTTGTTCTGCCAAATTCATTTTTTAATGCATTTTTCAGATTTTGCTTTTCTGTTTTCAGATCTTGCTTCAGTTGCTCCATCATACCCTTTTTGTCATAAGTAACCTTGTAGTCATCAATATTACCCTCAATTTTTAAGAAAAGTTTTGTTCTGCCCAGGCCGTCTTCTTCCACCACACCAAATTCCGACTGGTTGCTGTTTCTCCTCTTGGCTTTAACAGTGAGAATATCAGACAACAGCAGCTTGATGCGATAGGAAAAATTATTCTGAAAATCATGGGTGCCAGAGGCTGTCAGATCAAGAGCAGAAGAAGAAATGTCCATTTTAGGTATTGTAATAACCTGGTCTTGTATGAATATCTGGTTTTTTAATGTTGAAAACCGGATATCCTGCAGTTCTGATACATCAATAAACCTGGACAAACCCATCATAGGTTCAAAGTTGATAAGCTCCCCGTTATGTATCTCAACATCAGTTTCAGCCCGGATTGATTTTTTTATTACTGAAAGATCCTGGTGCCATTCGGCTGAAAAGTTAACTTCTCCGGAAAGAATCCCCTTTAGATGATCACTTCGTAAGGTTTGCTGGCCAAAATTATTGAAGGCATAAAAGGCATCATGGATATCTATTTTATTAACTGATGTTTGACTGCGAACAATAAAATCGTGATTCAGTTTCTGTATAATGATCCCCCCACCGGATATACGGCCCCCGACAGCATCAAATGAAACAGCCCGTAATACAAACATCCTGGGTTTGTAATTGGCTATTCCTTTAATATCAGAAGCTGAAAATTTACGAAAGGAGAAATGCTTAATGTTAAATTTTAAATTCAGATTAAGTCTGTCCGGAAAATTTATTTTTAAAGAATCGTTACTTTCATCTTTTTTGTTTACTTTTTCATTTTCATAGAAATAATTATCTACATTTAAATTATTACATGAAATTTCCGCATCAATAGTTGCCTTTTCTTTTGGATGAAGCAGGTATCTCAATCCATTCGCAAAACGACCGTTAATCAGAAAGTCATTCTGCTGAATCACAACACTGACATTATGCAGAAAAGGGTTCTGACTTAATTCAACGGTACCATTAATATTACTGTATGTAAAAGGTTTGGAGCTGAGCTTGAACATTATATTTTGTAAATCCAATGTACCTAATGTATTCAGTTCAGAGAAGTTTTCTAATTTAATTTCTTTGAGTGATTTAAGGTTTCCATAAATGTGTAAGTTCCCGTCTAATTTGCCAGATGCTTTTTCAATATTATCCTTTGGGAAAAAACCCTGCAAATCTTTTAAATTTATTGATGAAGAAGCTTTTATGTTAATAGTGGGTTTTTCGAAATTCTTAATAAAACCTGAGGAGGCAAAAGTACTTGTACCAATTGTTGCCGAAATGGTGTCTATCATTAGTATAGAAGTAGCAGATGATTTACTTATACCATTTGAAAAGCTGCCATTGAGCTGTATGTTTTGAATTTTTTTTCTTGTTTTTTTCTGAATAAGGGTTGCGTTTTCTGTCTTAAACACAGCAACCAGCTTGGGAGACTCTGTATTGCTTAAGTTGCCGTTAATATGGGCAGCAAAATCCATGTTTCCTCTGCCTGTAAAAGATGAAATATTTTTTACTATTTTATTTGGTAATATTTCAATAACCTGTTGAATTGAAAGGTTATTACCATTTATATTTAAATCTATTGTCGATATATCACCGGTATGGATATTTCCATCCATATAATAGCGTTGTTTAAGTGCTGTTATTATTCCCCGCCGAATCTGATAGGTTTTGCCTTTTACATCAAGTTGACTGGAGAGCAAAATTTTCTTGTTTCTAATGTAATTTATGTCTTCAATACTAAATATTCTGACTCCCAGGTCTGTCTCAATATTAAGGCCGTAACTGGCAGCTGAGAAATTCCCGTTGATTTTGGCCTTATCTATTCCTATGAAAAAATGAATCTGTTTCGCTTGATTTTTAAATGAAAAATTTATTGCATTAAGTTCAACATTCTTAAGATTTATGGCAAAATCCGAAGCGGTTTTGGTACTGTCCTGTTTCCAGAAAATATAATCGGCCCTGCCTTGCGGGTCAACCTTAAAGTCGACTAATCCCTCTGATGCATAAATGTTTTTTAATACATAATGTTTAGATAGTAAGGATAGCATACTAAACTGAAGTGATATTTTTTTTGCGCTTATAAGTGTATCTTTATAATTCTGAATGTCGTTACCGGGTTTATATATAACAACATCTGAAAACTCAAGCGAAGCATCAGGAAATCTTCGTAAAAATGAAAAATGAACATTATTGGTGTGTACTTCCGAAACCAAATATTTATTAAGTTCTTTTATCAGATAACCGGAGAGTGCATCACTGTATTTATAGGAAAGAAATAACCCGGTTGCCACTAAAATCAGAAACAACGCAGATAACCAGAGGAATATTTTTTTCAGTATTGACATCTGAATTTTGATGAAAAATAGTACAATATTAGCAAAATACCCTTCAATGAGTGAAACCTGACAAAATTTTCAGGGAGTTCAGGATAAATTGTTTGATATATAATGCCAATATCAGTAAAATATTGCGACAGAGCAAAAATTATTATTGCATATGATATTCATTATATTTGTACCTGTTATTTAAAGGTTTCAAAAAGTATTATGAGCACCGGGTTATTTTGCTGGTGACTCAAACAATGAAACAAAACTTTAAAACGGGTTATATGAGAGTTGTAATACAGCGTGTTAAGCATGCATCAGTAACTTCAGAAAATAAAAAAAGTGAGATAGAAAAAGGATTACTCATTTTTGTTGGAATTGAAGAGAATGATGGTGAGGAGGATATTAAATGGCTAAGTTCAAAAATTCTTAAATTACGTATTTTTGATGATGAAAACGGAATTATGAATAAATCTGTTACAGACATTGAAGGCTCCCTGCTTGTGATAAGTCAGTTTACACTTCATGCCAGCACCAAAAAAGGGAACCGGCCGGCTTATACCAAAGCAGCCCGTCCTGAAAAAGCGATTCTGGTCTACAATGAGTTTGTGAGTCAAATGGAAAAGGATATGGTAAAAGAGATTAAAACAGGTGAATTTGGAGTCGAAATGCAGGTAAACCTGACTAATGATGGTCCTGTAACCATACTTATTGACACTAAGAATAAAGAATAATGACTCTCGAAGAGGCACAGCGTATAGTAGATAAATGGATTCAGGAAGTTGGAGTCAGGTATTTTAATGAATTAACCAATATGGCTTTACTTACTGAAGAAGTCGGTGAGTTGGCCAGGGTGATTGCCCGAAAATACGGAGAACAATCTTTTAAAAACGATGAAGATCCTGAGAACCTTGGAGAAGAAATGGCTGATGTATTGTTTGTTCTTCTCTGCCTGGCAAACCAAACGGGTATTGATTTAACCAGCGAGTTTAAAAAGAGCATGGTTAAAAAAACCTTCAGAGATAAAAACAGGCATAAGAATAATCCAAAACTGTAATAAAATAATTTTTAAAATATCATCGTAATGGACAAGCCAGATTTAACTTCCTTCAATTTTCTTTTCAGTGATGAAATAGTATCCACCCGGTTGAATGAAATTTCATCCCGTTCAGCAAGCTTATTAACGCCTGCTATTCTAAAAGACATTTTTTCATTTATTGACATGACCAGCCTGAACACCGGGGATAATGACCTGGTAATCCGCAGCATGTGCGAGAAAGTGAACCAGTTTGGAAATAATTACCCCGGTTATAAAAATGTTGCTGCCATTTGTGTATACCCCTCCATGGTGGAATATGTAAAAACATTTCTAAAACAGGCGGATGTTTCAATTGCTTCTGTTGCTGGCGGGTTTCCTTCCTCCCAGACCTTTCCTGAGATTAAAACGAAGGAAGCAGAATTGGCTGTCCAAAGGGGAGCCAATGAAATTGACATCGTTATTTCAGCCGGTGAATTTTTAAAAGGCAATTATGATTTTGTCTTCAAAGAAATTAAAGCGATTCGCGAAACCATTCCAAATGCTCATTTAAAAGTAATTTTAGAAACAGGCTTGCTAAAATCCTTCAAAAACATTTACGAAGCTTCCATAATTTCCATGCAGGCTGGAGCCAATTTCATTAAAACTTCTACCGGCAAAATGGATCCGGCCGCTACACCTGAAGCACTGATGGTTATGTGTTTGGCTGTAGCTGATTACTATAAAGCAACAGGGAAGAAAACCGGTATTAAACCTGCCGGAGGAATTTCCAACTCTGAACAGGCAATAATTTATTATGCAATTGTGAGAGAGATTCTGGGTAATTCCTGGCTTATGCCAGCCTTGTTCAGGATAGGTGCCAGCAGACTCGCCAATAATCTTCTGAATGACATTCACCGTTTATCTACCGGAGAGGAATCCGGCAAAAAATATTTTTGATCAACAACGTTCAATATTTCGGATGCAGAGTGCCTGCCTGTCTTCTTTGTTTTATAATCTGACAGACAGGCCGTTTACATGCGTCAGTTTAACATATTTTTATCCTTACTAATCCCCGCTGCATTTTTCACCAGAAGTATAAGGAATTATAAATTATATTATCTTTGTAAAAATTTTGGGATAATATGACTTCTGGTTTACCAGCATGTACACATGGTATTTATATACGAATGAATAATTCGGAAGCATTATTCTGGCTTAAATCCAACACCCAATTACAAGACACAACTATCATAAAACCTGTTGAGGTTAACCCGGTCACAAGCAAGCAGGTTACCTTACCAGAACAAAAAAAGGATACCATCCACGTTACCAATGAAGTTAACAAAGCTTTTGAAATTTTTCAACAGACAGAACAACGGGAAAAACAAATTGAGCATAAGCAGCGTCAGCAGGTAATTGCCAGAAAAAATAAAAATCGAGAAGAACAGATTCAGCAGTTAAAACTTCATCAGGATACTATTCCGTATCTTGCTATAGATAAACAAATCAACACCTTACGCACAAATAATTTTTTGGACCAAATTCCTGGTGAACGTTATCAAACAATTGAATTGGGAGTTCCGGTTTATAGAGAAGATAATCAGCAAACCACCAGTACGCAACAGAAGCATCCGGTCCAAATAATACCGTCCGTTCGCCATCAGCAATCAGGCGATTGGATGTTAGCAATAATTCTGGGTAGTTTCTTCCTGTTGGCCTGGGTCAGAATATTTTTCACCCGATACCTGGTTCAAATTATCAATTCACTTTTTATCTATCATAATGCTACTAAACTTTTCAGGGATAACAATATACTTTTGCAGCGGATTTCATTCGTTTTAAATACAATATTCATATTGATAAGTGGCTTATTTATTTACCAGCTTTTTATTTTTTTTGATATCAGAGTAAATATTCCTCCCGGGTTTTCAATGTACCTGTTTTGCTCAGGACTTATTTTTGGTTTTATAATTTTCCGTTATATCGCTGTTTACTCAGTAGGGTTTATCTTTTCAAAGCAGAGAGAATTTACAGAATATTTGCATAATGTATTTCTTTACAATAAATCAATTGGTTTGGTTTTGCTTCCTGTTGTTACAGGAATTGCTTTTACTCCTCAAAGTATCAGAGTGCCCTTTGTATACACTGGATTATTGATTGTAGTTTTCTTTTATATACTTCGGATAGGCAGAAGTTTCAGAATTATTCTGCGGAAAGATGTTTTAATATCTTATTTGATTTTGTACCTTTGTATCCTCGAAATATTACCG
>DASQZP010000826.1:0-4527 GCA_035638655.1 Bacteroidales bacterium | reverse complement strand
GGAAATACCCAGAGCCGGTAGCAACGCAAAAATTACAATACGAATGGCAATGGTATAGCCTGCAATTACTGCACTTCCGTATTCGGCCATTATCCGCATCAGTACAATCCAGCTCGATGTGGCAACAATATACTGACTTATTGATCCATAAGCAAGCCTGAGTACCTTCATGATGATTTTTTTTACAGGATTGAAACTGATGCCTTTCAGACTTACCCTGCTGTTTCCGTAAAAAAGAAGGTAGAGCTGATAAGCCACAGCAAATCCTCTTCCAACAGTGGTTGCAATAGCAGCCCCTTTAATACCGAAACCGGGAATTGGGCCCAGCCCGAATATCAATATGGGGTCAAGCAAAATATTAATCCCGTTGGGAAACCAGAGTACTTTCATGGATAAGACGGGATTCCCAGCACTTCGGAAAACTGCATTTATGATGAACAGTAGCATAATAGTTAAATTGCCCCCCAACATGATGGCCGTATAGCTGCTCATTTCATCGACAATAATTTTTGATGCCCCCATTAAATGTAAAATATTGCCGGCTATAAATATACCTGGTATAGCAATCAGTGATGAAAATACAATTCCTGTCAGGATTGACTGCCATGCAGCAATTGAAGCTTCCTGAAAGTGCTTTTCACCTACACGCCTGCTCACAATAGCAGAAGTACCAACACTCAAACCTACGGCTAATGCATATACCAGCGTAATTATTGATTCAGTAATTCCTACAGTGGCGATGGCATCAGCACCCATCTTGCTGACAAAATATATATCTGCAATCGCAAATACCGATTCCATCATCATCTCCATTACCATAGGTACAGAAAGAAGTAAAATTGCTTTTCTTATGTTACCCTGGGTATAATCACGTTCTTCACCTTTAAGTATTTTCCATATCTCATTTAACAAATGAAAAATTTCTGCTGATTTAAAATTTCCTCCTATGCTTCTCTTCTGTAACATCTTTTCTAATTTCTCAGGTGGTTTCAAAAAAAATATAATGTATGTTCCTGGTACAATTAGCTATACTGCCTGTATGCCAGCATCTGTATTTGCTGCGGAACGCAATCTGAAGTTGTAAAAGTGAGGATCACGCAGGATTTCTGCGTTTTATCACGCTGCTAGTACAACGGTACGTTGGACGTGACAAGGACAATATGGAAAGTAATCATTTTCATGATTGTACAAAGAAACGGCATTTTTTTATTAAAAACAAGAGGGTTGAATAGATTTCATCTCTTATTATTGTAAGCACAGAATGCAACTTTCAATAAAATTTTCTGTTTAGCTATTAAAAGTGTTAATGTGAAATAACTTCATATGGAAACATATATCAGTTTGCTGAGAGGCATAAATGTGGGTGGTAAAAACAGTGTAAGTATGGAAACAATCAGGTCTGTTTATGCAATGCTGGGGCTGGATAATATTCAGACATATGTTCAAAGTGGAAATATTGTATTTAATTCTTTGCGTGATGCAGAAGAGCTTTCTGTGATGATCAGCAATGGAATTGCCAGGGCATCTGGTTTTCCTGTTGAAGTTATATTGCGCAAATATGATGTATGGAAAGAAATGATCAGGCATAATCCGTTTGCAGGTCGCAAAGAGATCAACGAAAAGCATATTTATTTTACTTTGTTGAAAAGGGAGCCTAAGCCTGAGTTATTGAAGAGTATTTCGCATCAGGATTTTTTACCGGATGAATGGCATTATTATGATGAAACGATTTATCTCTATTGCCCAAATGGCTATGGAAGAACAAAAATAAATAATAATTTTTTCGAAAGAAAGTTGAAGGTTCCGGCTACTACCCGAAACCGGAAAACTGTTCTTAAACTGACGGAGTTGGCAGAAACAAGTGCTTAACCTGCAAATTGCAGTTCATTCAGATTTTTGTACAGTCCTTCATCAAGAAGCATCAATTCCTGATGGGTTCCCTGTTCAACCAGCTTTCCATGATTCAGAACGATAATATGATCGGCCTGCCGTATGGTTGAAAGCCGGTGCGCAATTACAATCGAAGTTCGTCCTTTCATCAGTTTTTCAAGCGCATCCTGAACCAGTTTCTCTGAATTTGAGTCGAGTGATGAAGTTGCTTCATCCAGTATCAGTATCCTGGGATTTTTTAGAACAGCCCGGGCAATGGCAATCCGTTGCCGCTGTCCGCCTGAAAGCTGGGTGCCACGTTCACCCACTATTGTATCCAGCCCTTCCGGAAACTCACCGATAAATTCCCAGGCATTGGCTTTTCTGGCAGCATCAATAATCATTTCCTCATTTGCGCCGGGCCTGCCATAGGCTATATTCTCCCTGATGGTGCCGCCAAACAGAAAAATATCCTGTGGTACCATGGCCATCTGATTTCTGATGATACTCAGCGGCAATGCCTGGCTGTTTTTATCATCATAATATATTTTTCCTTCAGAGGGATCATATAATCTGAGCAGCAGAGAGGCAAGCGTGGATTTTCCGGCTCCGCTTGGCCCAACAAGTGCTACCAGCTGATCAGGTTCTATCCTGAATGAAATGTCTTTCAATACATCCGTTTCTTCACGTGAAGGGTAGTGAAAGGTTACATGATCAAACCGGATACTACCAGTAAGCTTCAGTGATTCTGGGATTTCTTTTATATCGTCAACCTCCTCGGTTGTTTCATTGAAAATTTCCAGCAAATCTTCTGTAGCGCCGATGAATTTTTGTACCCGTGCAAATACATCAGCCAGTCCGCCAATGGTACCACCAATAAACCCTGAGTAAATGACAAATGAAAACAGTTCCCCGGTGGCAAGTTCACCCGAGGCAATCAGGGTGGCCCCCTTCCAGATAACTGCAACCATGGCGCCAAAAATACCCATGATGATGAAAGAAGAAAATCCCGCCCTCATTTTACCGTTGCGGATCCCTGTATTGGCTATTTCTTTGGTTTTGAACTTATAGCGGGCCATTTCGAGAAATTCATTGGTAAAGGCCTTTACACTCTGTATGCCCTGCAACGTTTCTTCAACAATAGTATTGGATTCTGCAACCTGCTTCTGCGCCAGTTTGGAAAGCGAACGGATATAACGCCCGAAAAACACTACCAGGATCATGATGACAGGTACCACAGCAAGCATAAAGAGGGTTAATTTTAGAGAAGTAACCATCATCAGACTTATGCCTCCGACAATTATAATTAGTTGTCGCAGAAGTTCAGCAAGGGTAGTGGTCAGGGCATCCTGAAGTAATGTAATATCTGCAGATATTCTGCTATTCAGCTCTCCAACCCTGCGCGACAGGAAAAAGCGCATGGGAAGGCGGATCAGATGATTATACGTGCTTTGTCGCAGGTCCGCCAGGGTTTTTTCCGCCACACGTACAAAGAGGAAAACCCTGAAATAAGAAAAAACGGCCTGGGCAATCAGCACGATTAATAAAATGAGGGCAATCCTGTCAATCTGTGTCATTAATTCCCCTTTATTGCCATAATCAACCAGTTCTCCCAGTAATTTTGGGAAAACCAGGCTGGCAGCGGTTGACCCCAACAAAAAAAACATACCAATCGAATATTCAATACGATATGGTTTTATATACCTGTACAGACCCATCAGATTTTTTAATCCTGATCGTGTAATCTTCTTCTTTTTATTATCCTGAGACATTGATTCTTCTTTTCTTTTAAAAGGTGCATGTATCGCCCTGAAATATTTTTTTCTAAACTAATCTACAAAGGTAATTAAATTCAGGAATAGCAGAACTGTAAATATTTAATTCAGTCTGTATTGTTGTATTTTTTGAATACTTATTTACCTGTAAATTTTGATTTGGCAATTAAAAAAATAAATATTTAATATCGTCCTTCAAAGAACTTAACCCGTGATTCGATCTTATTTGTTATCTTGCGGCGAGTTTTTCCTGTCAGTGAAGGGAAATCATCATGAAACATTTTATTGTAAATACTGTTAACAATTTGTTTGATTTGATAAAATATTATTTACTATGACTGATATTTTGAAAGCCGTTATTCTGGGGATTCTTGAAGGTATTACCGAGTTTTTACCTATATCATCCACCGGGCACCTGATTATTGCCAATCAGTTTATTTCTTTCAAAGAGGATTTTACGGTAATGTTTGATGTGGTCATTCAGCTTGGTGCCATTCTTTCAGTAATTATTTATTTCAGAAAAGAGATCATTCCTGTAAACTTTAATTATAAGAAAAATGAACGGGTTTTCAATATCTGGTTCAGGGCAGTAGCCGGAGTGATTCCTGCTCTTTTCCTGGGTTATATTTTTGGTGATTTTATGGAGGAGAAACTGTTTAATCCGGTTGTTGTTTCCACGATGCTGGTGATTGGCGGAATTGCTCTGATATTGATTGACAGGGGGCAACGGAAAGTGAAGTTTGATGATGTCGCCACCATGGATTATAAAACCGTGATTTTGATCGGGTTTATTCAAACCCTGGCCATGATTCCGGGAACTTCCCGTTCGGCGTCTACGATCATTGGAGCTATGCTACTTGGCGCCAACCGTAAAACGGCTGCT
>DASQZP010000825.1:0-3002 GCA_035638655.1 Bacteroidales bacterium | reverse complement strand
CAAATGGTGAGGGGAAAAAACCTGAACATGATCCTGGTTGTTACCTTTGCCCTGGTGTTACCAGAGCTTCTGGTATTACTAACCCGGATTATACCGGGCCCTATGCCTTTACAAATGACTTTGCATCATTTTCTTTTGATGCCCCTGACGTTCACCGACATGATCCGCTGGAAATTGTGGAACCTGTACATGGTACCTGTCGGGTAATCTGTTTTACGCCGCGTCATGATCTCACCATGGCAGAACTCAGCCGGGAAGAGATTCTTGATGTGGTTAGGCTATGGAAACAGGAATATACCGATCTGAAATCGAGCAGGCAGATAAGCAATGTTCTGATCTTTGAGAATAAAGGCAAAGCCATTGGGGTGTCCAATCCCCATCCGCACGGTCAGATATATGCAACCGCTTTTGTACCAAAAACCGTACAACGACAACTGGAGTCTTTTAATGAATATAAACTCAGAACAGGCAACCATCTGTTACTGGATGTTATTGAGAATGAAAAGAAACACGGAAAGAGGATTGTTTGCGAAAATGAGCATTTCATTGCATTTATCCCTTTCTTCGCCCGCTTTGTTTATGAGACCTATATTGTTCCCAAACGACATGTTTCGAGTATCAGCAAACTCAATGATAATGAGCTGGTTTCACTGGCAGCCATACATCACCAGGTGATTGTCAAATTTGACAATCTGTATAACATATCATTTCCTAACATCACTATGTTACAGAATGCACCAACAGATAACAACCCTGCCAATGATGCCTTTCATTTTCACATTGAATTTTATCCGCCCCTGCGGTCACCGGATAAGTTGAAATACCTGGCAGGCTTCGAGTCAGGGGGCGGTAATATCATCAATCCGGTATTGCCTGAAGAAGCAGCCAAAATGATGCGGGAAGCTTCGGATGTTCATTTTAAGCAAAAGCAAGAGTAGAAATTTTAAAGACTTATGATCAGGAAAGACTATCTGTTACGCTATTTTGAAGAACTCGGGCAGGTGCTGGCAAAACTGATGGGGTTTAAAGAAAAGGGGGATTTCAAAGGCGGACTGGAATTGTTGAATGAAACATTCAGCAGTATGTTGCATATAAGCTCAGGAGATTTAAACAGGATCAGCTCTGATAAGCTTGTCAGTTATCTTAGTGATGATCTGCAATTCACACTCACACAAATAAGCCTGGTGGCCGAGCTGCTCTTTGAAGAAGCAGAACTTTATAATCAACAGACTCAGCAGGAAGATGCAAATACGCGATACCGGAAAGTTCTGATTTTATATAAATACCTGAGTCAGGAAGAAAAGTCATATTCCATGGAACGGGTAGAACGAATGGAAATGATCAATACTATACTTGATGCCAGTGGTAATCAGAATTAAATTACTTCTAATCCACCGGATAGATCACGTTTTTAGCTGCCAGCAAAGTATTTCTTAGCAAGCTGACGATGGTCATGGGACCAACGCCTCCCGGTACAGGTGTTATAAAGCTGCATTTCGGAGAAACCTCATCAAATTTCACATCGCCGTGAAGCTTCCAGCCAGATTTGGTTTTGTCGGAAGGCAGCCGGGTGGTTCCCACATCAATTACTACCACACCTTCTTTGACCATATCGCCGGTTAAAAAACCCGGTTTCCCGAGTGCTGCAATAATGATATCTGATTCAAGTGTAATGGCCTTTATATCCGGTGTACGGCTGTGGCAAACAGTAACCGTAGCATTTGCATTTTTAGCCTTACCGGACAAAAGAATGCTTACCGGGCGACCAACAATATTACTTCGTCCGATTACTGCAACACGTTTGCCTGAAGTCTCAATATTATAACGGCTCAACAGTTCCATGATGCCGGCCGGGGTAGCAGAAATAAAAGCAGGCAGGCCAGCCACCAGTCGTCCCAGGTTGGCAGGATGAAAACCATCCACATCTTTTCTCGGATCCACTGCTTCAATGATCTTTTGTTCGGAAATATGTGCCGGTAGGGGCAGTTGTACAATAAAACCATCAATATCCGGATCCTGATTTAATTCTTCAACTTTACCCAGCAATTCTACTTCGGTAACATCGTCCTCATATCTGACAAGTGTAGATTTAAAGCCTACCTGTTCGCAAGCCTTTACTTTATGAGCCACGTACGTTTCGCTTCCACCATCATGACCTACCAGTACTGCTGCCAGATGGGGAGTCTTGCCTCCTGTGGCTTTAATGCTGTCAACTTCCTGTTTTATTTCATCTTTAATGGCTGCTGAAACCTGTTTACCGTCGATTAATTGCATGCTATAAGTATTATATAATCAGAATATTATAATTTACCGCTATCTCATACCTCCCATTCCTCCCATCATGCTGGCGAGATTTTTCCCGTTACTCACTTTTTTCATGAGCTTGCGGGTTTCATCAAATTGCTTGATCAGCCGGTTTACCTCCTGAATTTCAGTACCACTGCCCGCGGCAATTCTCTTACGCCGGCTTCCGTTCATTACAGAAGGATTTTCACGCTCTTCGGGAGTCATGGAATAGATAATCGCTTCAATTCCTTTGAATGCATCATCATCCATATCGAGATTTCGAATTGCTTTGCCTACGCCCGGGATCATGCTTGCCAGGTCCTTTATATTTCCCATCTTCTTGATCTGCTGGATCTGACTCAGAAAATCATTAAAACTAAACTGGTTTTTGGCAATCTTCTTATGGAGCTTTCTGGCTTCTTCCACATCATATTGTTCCTGGGCTTTTTCTACCAGGGAAACAATATCACCCATACCAAGAATACGGTCGGCCATCCGTTCGGGGTGAAAAACATCAAGTGCATCCGGTTTCTCACCCGCACCAACAAACTTGATGGGCTTGTTAACCACTGCCCTGATCGAAAGAGCTGCACCACCACGGGTATCACCATCCAGTTTGGTAAGTACCACGCCGTCAAAATCCAGCCGGTCATTAAACTCTTTTGCGGTATTTACAGCATCCTGTCCGGTCATTGCATCCACTACAAACAGTGTCA
>DASQZP010000824.1:0-2185 GCA_035638655.1 Bacteroidales bacterium | reverse complement strand
ACAGGATCATATCAAACAGTTTTTATGTGAACAAATAAAACGAAAAAATATTCCGCCACATAAGATTCCCTTTGAAATAAAGGATATCGGAATGTATACACCCTGTTTCCTTGCACAAATATGTGATAATTTCAAGATATTAACTGATTATGAATACCTGCAGTTACTCATATCTAAGAATGGTACATCAAAAGTGTACAAATTATATGGGGGCTATAGTGCTTCTGATTTTTTGAAAATTATTCTTTCCCCGGAAAAACTCAAAGAGAGACTGGAGCAGAAAGAATTGATTAAGACGACCTGAATGTTTCGAATGTTTTTGTATATTCAGGACAGATTTTTATAATTCACTACAATGTAATGAATTATAGTACTTGAAGACCTGAAAGTCATATATGAGCACATGAACGTTTTTTTTAAGAACTTTTTAATACAAGGAGGACATATGGTTATTAATAAATATCAAACCGGCCTTTCATCACTTATTACGCTAACCTGAATGCTTTGAATGTTTTTGTATATTCAGGTCAGATTCTTACAATTTATTACATTGTAATGAATTACAGTACTTGAAGACCTGAAAGTCATATATGAGCACATGAACGTTTTTTTTAAGAACATTTTTATACAAGGAGGATATATGGTTTATCGATATCGATATGTTGCCAATTTAACAACATATCAAACCAGCCTTTCATAATCTATTATGCCAACCTGAATGCTTTGAATATTTTTGTATATTCAGGTATTTCTCACCTAACTAACAGTATTAAAAAGAATTAACTACCCCGAAGACCTGAAAACGTATATGAGCACATGAACGTTTTTTTTGAGAACTTTTTTATACAAGGAGGATATATGTTTTATAAAAATGAATTCATCAATTATCTGATCCGGGAGAAAGGACTTTCTCATAGTTCAGTCAAAATGTATGGATATCATCTGGACTGTTTACAGAGATTCCTGATTTCCCAGGGTATACAGCATGTAAAGGAGGTAAAATTACCAGTAATCGAGGAATATATCAAAGTCATAAAAAAAGAATTGAATTATCTGGGATATTATCACAGAGTTTCCTGGCTGATATTATACTTCAAATTCCTGGAAGAAAAAGGAGTGTTCCTTGTTTCTCCATTATCAAATTATCAGCGCCCCAAATATAGTCATCATGAATCTTACCCTGTTTATACGGAACAGGAGATCACAAGTATTCTAGAAAACATAAAAATAAAAAATGATCTGTGTTTCAAAGGAAAGACAGTTTTAGAATTGGCTTATTCTTCCGCTTTACGACCAAGGGAGATTTACAATCTGAAAATCAGAGATATAGATTTTATTAATGGAACTCTTTTTATTGAACAATCAAAGAATAAAAAAGATCGTAAAGTTCCTGTAGGAAAAACTGCACTGATTTGGCTGGAAAGATATATCACAGAAATTAGAAAAAAATATCTAAGAGGAAATACTCACGATTATGTTTTTATACTGCATACTACTGGAAAAAAGATAACATACCAGGGATTGAAGTTGTCAATCAAAAGAACCCTTGCCATGAATAATCTGCCAAGTCTCAAGTTATACAGTTTGCGGGGAACTTCTGCCACAGTTTTACATAGGCATGGTATGAATACCCATCTGATCAGTAAATTACTAGGCCATGCGGAATTGAAAACAACTCAGATTTATATCCGGGTAAATAAAAGCCATCTGAAAGAGGAAATAACAAATAAGCATCCCAGGAACAAGTTAAGTATCAATAAGGAGGAAAATTAATGTTAAATTATGAAAACTATCTGAATTTATTCACAGATTATCTGAAAATGAAAGGGTATTCTGAAAGGACATATTCAAAATATCCTAATGTCTGCAGACGCTTTTTTATGTTTGTGCGAAGACATTATCCTAGGATAAAATCGATTGAACAGATCACAAAAGAAGTAATCTATGATTATCAAAGTGCTTTGAAAAGCTTTAAAACAAAAAAAGGTAGAAGTTATTCAAACAAAACCTATAATAGCTTATTGATACCACTCCGGCAATTATTTATATTCTTGCAGAAAAAGGATTATATATTGAAAAACCCTACCAGGGATATCATTTTAGCTAAAGAAGAACAACGGCTAAACAGAAACATTTTGTCTGAAGCAGAAGTACTTCAATTAATCAGCAGTATAAAACCAATTGA
>DASQZP010000823.1:0-2953 GCA_035638655.1 Bacteroidales bacterium | reverse complement strand
AGAACGCTCGAATTAATACCATGAAAACCATTCTCAAATCCTTCATAATTTTCGGTATTGCAAGCTTGGCCATCGTTGGAACTGCCATGGCTCAAACGACCACCCACACCGTGCAAAAAGGAGAAACGTTGTTTAGCATCGCCAAAGCGTATAATATAAATATCCAGCAGTTGAAAGAGTGGAACAACATTCAGGGTAATAACCTTGAGGTTGGGCAATCCCTGGTTATTAAAAAGAACATTCCGGACGATGCCGTCCAGCATACTGTTGAGGCCCAGGAAACACTGTTCTCGATCTCCAAACAGTATAATGTGAGCATCGCGGAGATTAAAAGCTGGAATAACCTATCCTCCAATAACCTTGATATCGGCCAAACCCTGACGATATATCCATCCGAAGATACCTCGGGGCAGCAATCCATTGTCGTTGATAAAGAGACGCAGCAAAATACCTATTACACGGTTAAAAGCGGGGATTCGCTCTATAAAATTGCCCAGCAACATGATATGACCGTCAACGAGCTGAAAAAGCTCAACGATCTTTCTTCAAATACCATACGGATAGGTCAACGGCTGACGGTTCGTGGCGGAAATACACCGCCTCCTTCAGTCGCAGAATCCATGGAATCTTCCCCCCAGGGAAAATTTGTGGTTTATACGGTGCCCAACAATTCTACACTACAGCAGCTGCTTAACAAATTTAAAATGGATGAACAGGAGTTTCGGGCCCTCAATCCATCAGTTAATGACAATAGGCTGGCTTCGGGCCAGAAGGTAACGATGCTCGCTCCCCCGAGTCGTACATATAAAAACCCGTATCTGACCAACACCAATTTGCAGAACTTGGGTTCAACTTCGGTATCGGAATACAGCAACAGCGAACGGGCAACCCCCACAACCAACGGGGAGCTGTACAATCCCGATGCTCTTACGGCCGCACATAGCAATATCTCACTGGGTACGGTCATCTTTATCGAAAACCCAGAAAACAAGAAGGGAGTATACGTTCGCATCAATGACCGGCATTCCGGTAACGGATTAAAACTTTCAAAAGCCGCATGGCAGACCCTCGATTTTAAAAACAGTATGCCCACAGTCACTATTTATCAGGATCAATGAGTGCATTTTCGGATTCACTAAAAACCTATTTTTCGTCCACGAAGTCCCTGCTGTATAGCTATCTCATCAGCCTGCCACTGTTACTGTTGTATGAGATGCTGATATTCATTGCCCAGCCGGATGCTGAACATGTTGTTCGAATTTCCGTGGATGTATGGATACGCTCTCTCTTTTCCTATCTGGGACCTGATGTACTTTCCATTACACTCATTTTTGTAGCCCTGTTGGGCATATTTGTGCTGTACCGGGAACGCGATAAACTTTCTTCCCTGAAACCGAGCTATTTCTTCAACATGCTGATTGAGGCCAGCCTCTACGCCTTCTTACTTAGTCTTCTGATTTCAACCCTGGTGGGCCAGATTCTTCAGCTTATGCAGGCGGGACCTGTCGAAAGCCTCTCCCTTTTTCAACAATTTGCTCTATCGCTCGGTGCGGGACTTTACGAGGAACTGTTTTTTCGGGTGATTCTGGTTTCGATCCTGTTATTTATCTTCCAAAAAATATTTTCCAAAAAATACATTGCCTTTGCTGTTTCGATGGTCTTAGCCGCGGCTATTTTTAGTTTGGCTCATTACGTAGGCGCCTTGGGAGATCCATTCACACTAGGAACATTTCTTTTTCGTTTCCTCTTTGGACTAGCCCTGAATGCCATTTACATATGGCGGGGATTTGGTATGGCTGCATGGACTCATGCCATCTACGACCTAATGGTCATTGTATATTAATTTCGTAAGATTCTTTCCGGGTAAAACGTCTTTTAAGTGAGTAGAATCATGAATCTAAGATTCACTATTTGCAGTGCCTATGAGGCTCATCAGTTAAACTGATTAACTTTTTAATAACAGAATTGATATACTTTTTTTTGTTATATTTGTTTTCGGGCGATTCATAATTGATACAGAAAGTATTTATAATTTCCGTAGACAAATAAGAGACGAAATAATTCCTTAGTAATAAATAGCTACCCATCGGGATGGCCGAACTAACTAAAGAAGAAGTTCAGAAGCAGGAAGATTTTGAAGAAGAGATTATTCCGCATCTGGATGCTATGTATAATTTTGCGCTTAGACTAACGTCGGATCCCAGTGATGCGGAAGATTTGGTGCAAGATACTATTGTCAAAGCTTTTCGTTTTTTCAGCAGTTACGAAAAAGGGACTAATGCCAAGGCATGGCTGTTTCGCATTCTTAAGAATTCGTACATCAACAATTACCGGAAACAATCGAAGCAGCCCAACCAGGTTGATTACGACGAAGTGGCCACCTTCTACGAAACTATTCGAGCGGAACGGACCGACACCTCCGACCTGGAAGATAAAATGTTTCGGGACCTGATCGATGATGATATTTCCAACGCCCTTGAAGAGCTGCCGGAAGATTTTCGAACGGTAGTTCTGCTTTGCGACGTGGAAGGCTTTACTTATGAAGAAATTGCCAACATGCTTGATGTACCCATTGGCACCATTCGTTCACGACTGCACCGGGGAAGAAATCTGCTGAAATCACAGCTGATGGAGTATGCCAAAGAAAGAGGCTATCAACCGGACTAACCGCTTAGTACTATTTTTGGTTTTTCAATTACTCTCCTGCGCTTCGGCCAGCTGCTTTTCGGGAATCGGTTCCTCAGCTTTTAGTACGATCCGCATGGTTGTACCGCTCCCCAACTCCGATTCATGGATCATGAGTTTTCCATTATTATATTGTTCAATAATGCGTTGCGTGAGACTTAGGCCCAATCCCCAACCCCTTTTCTTGGTGCTGTAGCCGGGCTTGAAAATCTCACTCTGGAATTTCTTCTCAATTCCTACGCCCGAGTCCCTTACATCAATAAATACT
>DASQZP010000822.1:0-2622 GCA_035638655.1 Bacteroidales bacterium | reverse complement strand
ATAATCCGGCGGCAGAGGGGACATTTCCAAAATAATTCTGCAACCTGATCTCTTTTACCCTGTTAATATTAAAGAACCATTCCCTCGATAAAGGCTCGGCATATTCAAATACTGCGTTAATTTTATAGATATATACAATACCTATAATAATTATAAGCAAAACAGCGACAATAAATAGGCTATGCCTTTGTGTTAGATTCTTTTTGACCTTTTTAAATGTGATAATGCTATCACTCTGCCTGTAACTCTCAATAAAGCTGATATGTAAAAAAATAACCTGGTTTTCGATTTTTTTTAAATAATCAATGAGATTATTGGGTTCGTCCTTCCATACTCTTTTTATAATTAATATCATAATAAGCGAAGCAACTATGCTTATCAGATCATAAAGGTGCAAAAATGATAATAATGTAATAAGCACCAATAGTAAACCTCCCATGCCTAACCAGGATAAGACAATTCTATCAAACAAGTCATATTTACTAATTGATTGAAAATAGAGCGGGGCAATCCAAACAAATAATATGACAACTATTATAACAAGTCTGAATGTAGCGTAAAGTACTTGAATAGTATAAGAATCCATTATATAAAATCGATTTCTTGTTTATTTTCTTGAAGAATATTTCCCTAAATAAAGCTTCTAAAGTATAAATTTTACTTTGTGGCATTTAAATTGATTGTTCCTATGAAATATGAAATTCCGAGCGTATCGAGTCTCTTTTTTACGGCTTGTCTCAGAGATTCTGTATTAGCATAATCAACAATAAAGAATGGTTTATGTATTTGTTTTTGATAGTACCTGATCATATCGACATCCTCTTGATATTTTTTTTCTGTAGCTAAATGGTAGGTATTTGTAGTAAAATCATACGATGTTGCAACATCCTCCACTAACATGGCATCAATAAAATTCTTGGTTTTGTCCACCAGGAAAAATCCTGCATTTTGAATTATATATTTCCCTTTATTCTTGTCATGTATATTTCTAATCAATTCAATCATATAAGGTTGTAAGTATGATCTATTTGTATATGACGCAACATCATCTATTGTATCCAGAAATAACCCGTCAAATCCTTTTTTCATAATATCCGGAATCACTGTATTGACTATTATGGATCGAGATATGGAATCTTCAAGATCTATATATGGACTATTCCAATTTTCATTAATACCGATAAATCCTCTTTTCTCAAGTAACGAATAATACCACCGTGAAGGATTGACTTCTCCCAAACTTATATATGCAATAACTTTTATATTGTTTTGCCTCAGGCTCAAAACATCCGATCTCGTATAATTATCCGGTTCAACAATAACCATATCTTCACCAATCAAGTCTGAAGAATTGACTTTACCATAGTCTACATAAAAGGATATCAGACTATTTTTTTGATTGCAGCTTATTAAACCTGTCATAAATAGTACGATCAGAATATAGTTTATAAATCCATTCATATAAATTGATTACGATTAATCATATACTACTATTCTAATATGCTGAAAAGTAGAAGTAATCCATTCGATGGAATGATTTTGTTATATACCATCCGGTTAACAATGCAAAAACGACAGAACCGGTAACTAAGCCTGTAATTGCATATTCAGGTGAAATTAAACGGCTCATTATAAAACCAATTGAAAAATTAGAAATTAGACTTATTAATAAACTAAAAACGACATATCCAGGACGAGCTAAGGTAAAACAATAAAGGGTATGTAATAATCCTATTGAAAAAAAGATATAACCTAAACTAGCAAGCCAAAAAACATTACTCGTGATGGGGCTGGCAAAAAAGTCCTTAATTAAAGGATATTCATTACCATATGGTTTTAAGCTATGAATTGCATAATATGCAGCCATTACAGAGATGATATTCATACCTATCAATATTAAAACCTGATGTTTATACAATTTCATAAAGTAAGCGTTGAACTTCGGTATCTGGTCGTAAGTTGCTCTCTTTTGGAAGTATTGAATACGTTCAGAAAATAAATGGATATCGTATTCCAACACACCTACAGTTGCTATTAAACCCAAAAGTGCCCAATCCATACCTAACTCATAGGGTGTATTAAACCAGATAATAAAAGAGGTTGGCGGTTTGCCAGTGGACCAGGCTATAATTCGATCCATAAAAATAAAACTGAAGTATAAAATTCCATATAGGAAATATCGATAATTGCGATAATAGATCACTTCTATTTGTGGTAATATATCAGCTGTATCTTTTGGATTACTATGAGTCATTTTGGAGAAATAACTCCTCATGTAGAACACTAATATCAAATCTGTTGCTCCTAATCCCATCCATTGAGCTATATACATATTTAAATGCATCAACTTGATACCAGTGACAACTAATCCGGTACCAATTATTACTGCAATGGTGATACTCTTTATTTGCTCAAGTGTATAAAGTACCGATGATAATAGTATCATAAAGCCAATTAGACACCCATAAATTACTGATAGAGTAACCATGTTTATTGGATAAAAATAAAAAAGCATATTCAAAAAATAGAAACACGATTGACTGCAAATTATGGTTATCCCCCCAATGAGAAGAATCTGCCTTGTTAGTTTTTTAGCTAAACCATAATCACCCATTCCGATAT
>DASQZP010000821.1:0-14155 GCA_035638655.1 Bacteroidales bacterium | reverse complement strand
ATAAGTTGATTTTATTTATTATTTGATTTTTAACCATATGCCAGTTAATAAATTAAGAAAATCAAAAAAAATTGATCTTCATGTCATAAATGTTTCAAACATTCGTTTTCATTATCTTAAAGGTTATTTCATATTTTACTTTCAAAATATTTTTAACTGCGAGGCTGTCAGTCTTAGGATATCATAACGAATTTGCAGTAGATTTATCTAAGCCCGACGGTCTCCTGGAAACCACTTTTTTCATAATACTACACTCTTATAGATGGCACTGCAGAATATCAGCAAGATTGTACAATCTGATCTGCCCTTAAAAGAAATTGAGCAGCATTTAAAAAAGCATCATTCCATCAAACTTGATCGTTTTGTCGGTTCTACATCATCATTCCTGATCCAGGCCTTACAAAAACGAGGGAGGAAAATATTAGCCGTATATCCTGAACACGAAAGTGCACAGTTTTTGAAGTCGGATCTCGATGCATTAGAAGTGCAAAATAACCTGCTGTTCCCGCCTACAAATCATAAGCCGTATGATTCCAGGCAGTTCCTGGATTCAGGAGCAATGGTTCATAGGTCGGAAGTACTCGAGTCCATATCTAATAATGACAGCTACACTATTATCACGTCATCCGAAGCTCTTTTTGATAAAATTGCTTCACCCGAATCATTTTCTAAGGCAACTTTAAAACTATCAAAAGGTGATCAATGGGAGCTCGAAGACCTCGAAGCTAACCTTCTGGATCAGGGGTATAGCCGTGTTAGTTTTGTTGATAACCCCGGTGAATTTGCTCAAAGAGGTGGTATTTTTGATGTTTTCCCATTTTCCGGCGAATATCCGGTACGCCTTGAGTTTTTTGGCGACGAAGTGGATTCGATTCGTGAATTTGACCCTGATTCACAACGATCTATAGCTTATCTGGACACTACCCATCTTGTTCCAAATGTGGATCAACTCGATAAAGAACATAAAATGGATCTTTTCCAATACCTGGATGACGATACCATTGTAGTGGTTTTTAATCTGCCGCTTGTTTATGCGGAACTTGAAAAAAGATATCAAGCAGCCGGTGAGAGATACCTGGAACTTCATGATGATGAGGAATTGGATCTGCTGCCACCGGATGACCTGTTCCTGACTCCTGAAGTTTTTAAACAAAATATGGTGAATCATCCTTCTGTTTTTATGGGTGGATTATTAAGCCAGTTAAAAGCCGATTGGGAATTCGCTCTCGATGCATCACCTCAGCCTGATTTCAACTCAACCATAAAGTTATTAAAAGCCAATATCCGTGATCTGTCTGATAAAGGATATGATGTGTACATTCTGTGTGATAACGAAGGACAACGTGACCGGTTCGAGGATTTACTTGGTGAACATGATAAGAAGAACAGGTATCACCTTTCAATTGAAACCATTCACCAGGGTTTTCTGCTTCATAAGCAAGGGATTGCCATCTATACGGATCATCAGATCTTTAACCGGTATCACCGCCCAAATCTTAAATCCCAGCGTAAAAGAGGCGGGATTTCATTTAAAGAACTGCGGGATCTCAATGTTGGTGATTTTGTAGTACATGTTGATTATGGTATCGGTAAATTTGCCGGCTTTACAAAAATAAAAGTCCGTGATATTGAACAGGAAGCCGTAAAATTAAAGTATAAAGCCGATTCTGTTCTATATGTCAATCTCACCAGCTTACACAAACTGCAGAAATATTCGGGAAAAGATGGCACTCAACCCAAACTGACCAAGCTGGGTTCAGGTGAATGGGCACGAAAAAAAGCCAAGACTAAGAAAAGACTCAAGGATATTGCCCGTGATCTCATCGAATTATATGCCAAACGGAAAGCTCAAAAAGCCTTCGCTTATTCCAAAGACAATGAATGGCAAACGGAACTGGAAGCTTCTTTCAGATATGAAGAAACTCCCGATCAAATCAGTGCTATTGATGCCGTGAAAGATGACATGCAACAACCGACACCAATGGATCGGCTGGTTTGTGGTGATGTCGGTTTTGGGAAAACGGAGGTAGCTGTACGTGCAGCTTTTAAAGCGGTCATGAATAATAAGCAGGTTGCGCTCCTGGTTCCCACAACAATTCTTGCCGATCAGCATTATCAAACGTTCAAAGAACGAATGGCTAATTTTCCTGTTAAGGTTGATGTGATATCCCGTTTTCGTACTAAAGCTGAACAAAAAGAGATTCTGAAAAAAACGGCCGAAGGTAAAATAGATATCCTGGTTGGCACTCACCGGATTACCTCGAAAGATATAAAGTTTAAAGACCTGGGCTTATTGATTGTCGATGAGGAACAGCGATTCGGAGTATCCGCCAAAGAGAAACTGAAAGAATTCAGGGCTACCGTCGATGTATTGACATTAACAGCGACTCCCATCCCAAGAACATTGCATATGTCGTTGATGGGCGCAAGAGACCTGAGCATAATTAATACACCACCTCCAAATCGTCAACCCGTGTATACGGAAATACACAGTTTCGACTCTAATCTGATCAGAGATGCCATAATGCAGGAAACAACCCGGGGCGGCCAGGTATTTATCATTCATAACCGCGTCAAAAATATCTCTGAGTTTGCGGATATGATCCAAAAACTTGTTCCCAATACCCGCGTTCGTTTTGCTCACGGACAGATGACAGGTACCCAGTTAGAAAAAATTATCACCCAGTTTTATCATCATAAATTTGACGTTTTGGTATCCACCAATATAGTGGAAAATGGCCTCGACATTTCTAATGCCAATACAATTATTATTAACCGGGCCGATCGTTTTGGGCTTTCTGAGTTACACCAGCTCCGCGGACGTGTCGGCCGCTCAAATCGAAAAGCTTATTGCTATCTCATAACACCGCCGTTGGAAGACCTTAGCGTAGAAGCAAGAAAACGATTATTGGCTCTTGAAGAGTATTCGGATCTCGGTTCAGGTTTTAATATTGCCATGCGCGATTTGGATATCAGGGGGGCAGGTGATGTGTTAGGTGCCGAACAAAGTGGTTTTATTAATGAAATCGGCTTTGAATTATATACGAAAATACTGAACGATGCTGTAAAAGAGTTGAAAGAAACAGAATTCAAAGGCCTGTTTGATGAAGTAGAAGTTAATGTTGATCATCCCGAAACATCCGTGGAATTCGATTTATCGGCATTACTTCCTAACAACTATGTAGCGGACAATGTCGAACGCTTGAACCTTTATAGAAAACTTGCGGAGGCCCAGGAACCGGAAGAAATAGATGACTGGAAAAGTGAAGTGACCGACAGATTTGGTCCATTACCCAATGAAGGTCAAAACCTAATTAAAGCCGCTTTTATAAAATTATATGCTTCAAGGTTGTTTATGACAAAGGTTACCATAAGAGCTAAGAAAATGTGGCTCATGTGTCCTAATTCAAAGACTGAAGACGGAGTTGCTTTTTATGAAGATGGTCGGTTTAAAAATATTGTTCAGAACCTGCAACAGAATTTTAAAGACAAATTTAAGGTTGTCCAAAAAAACGACTCTGTTCGCCTGGTGATAGATGACATACCTAATCTTGATGCCGCAATTACCTTTCTTCAGGAATTAGCGGATAAAAAGGAAGTAGCTGATCTTGCCTGATTATTATACTGAAATTATACACGAAGGCGGTGTTGTTGCTTTCCCTACAGAGACTGTCTATGGGTTAGGTGCTTCTGCATGGAATCGGGATGCCATACAAAAAGTATTTGATACCAAAGGCCGGCCGGCTGATAATCCGTTGATTGTTCACGTCTCAGGATTGGATATGGTTGAAGATTTTGCTCTAGAAATACCCACTGAGGCAAAACTACTGATTGATCACTTCTGGCCGGGGCCATTGACGCTTATTTTTAAAAAGAAACCAGAAGTATTGGATATTATAACGGCGGGTCTTGATACAGTAGCAATACGAATGCCGCGCCATCCCCTCGCTCTGGCATTGATCAGACAAGCCGGGCCATTAGTAGCTCCAAGCGCCAATACATCGGGCAAACCAAGCCCAACGAAACCCGAGCATGTGTATGAAGATTTCGGTTATGATTTTCCCGTCATCAACGGTGGATTTTGTGATGTAGGAATAGAATCGACTGTACTTGATCTTTCGATACGGCCATTTGAAATATTCCGGCCCGGTTACGTCAGCAGATCGGCAATAGAAGAAATTCTAAAATGTGAGATCCTGCCCTATCGTCAACATGATTCGGCCGAAAAACCGAAAAGTCCGGGTATGAAATATACCCATTACTCTCCTGATGCCGATGTTCGATGGTTATTACCTGATGAGACGATATCCGATCCTAATACTATCTATCTATTGCATTCGGATTTTGACGATATAAAGAGTCATAATAACATTATAAATTATTTTGGTGATTTTGATGCTATGACCCGTGAATTATATGATCGATTCAGACAAGCCGACCGGGAACATGTTACTACCATTGTTATTCAGCCTTTCGATAGTACTGCCACAAATGAATTACTCATAGCCTTACTTAACAGGATTTCTAAAGCTATAGGAAAAATTTATTAATGAAATGAACCACAGAATCATTTCATTTGTTTGATAGGTAAGCGATATTAGTTTTTGCATAAGATTTTCTAATGCATCTATAAATAACGTTTAATGATTTTATTAATAACGCCTGCATACTATATTAATTGATGCATTGTATGTTATTGCATTTAATAGTCTTAGGATAATTGCAAGAGTATTTAGATTTGATCTATATACGATTTTTGATAGACTACCAAACATAAACCTGAATTTTAAAAAAAACCGTTGTTGTTATGAGTAAGAATGAGATTTCACGAAAAGATTTTTTGAAACGCTTATCAATGGTAGGTGCCATAGGTATTGGAAGCAGTTCACTGTTAGCCGCCTGTGGTGGTGGTAAAAAAGAAGGTGCATCTCAGTCAGAAATGAAATCATCTGCACAAGGTAGTACTGCTGAATCCGGCGCACAGGCTACGGCTGAAGCGGATCCCTGTACGGACATCAGTAGCTTGTCAGATGCTCAAAAGAAAATGCGCAAATCTCTACAGTATACGGGACACTCTCCTTATGCCGATAAAAGATGTGATAATTGTAATTTTTATACACCGGCTAAAGATGGAAGTTCCTGTGGTAGCTGCTCAGTTGTAGCAGGACCCATTAATCCTAAAGGGCATTGCACATCATGGGTTAAGAAACAAGCCTAAGAATTATATATTATTTTTTTAAGAGAAAGCTTCCTGAATTTCAGGGAGCTTTTTTTGTTTATCCATTAAATTACTAACCATCTCACATTATCTAACAAGCTGCCTTTGTATATATTGATGCAAATCTTGAGAACATTTTAAATCACTACTACCCGCGTTCATTTAGCTTTAATGAAATTAATAAGTATTAACCTTATTTTATCATTATACTTAATACTGTATTAAACGTTTTACGGCAATAATTATATGAACTTAGAGTCCCAAGATAAGACTCCGGAACAAAGTGAGATTCTTCACAAACACAACCACGGACATGCGCATCACACTCACGGTAAAGATGTTAACGGTGGTCGATTAATTATCTCCATATTCTTGAACCTTATAATCACACTCGCTGAAGTTATTGGTGGTATCCTGTCCAATAGTTTGGCTTTGTTATCGGATGCATTACACAATTTCAGCGATACGGCTTCACTTGGAATATCCTACGGCGCCCGCCGTATATCCAAAAAGGAAGCAGATGAAGCCAAAACTTTTGGTTATAAAAGAGCGGAAATAATAGGTGCGTTTATCAATCTGATTATTCTTGTTATTGTTTCCCTTTACCTTGTACAGGAAGGTATACATCGTTTCTTTGAGCCTGAACCTATCAATGGGCCCATTATGCTGATAGTTGCCATTATAGGTTTAATCGGTAATTTTCTAACCGCCTGGCTTCTATTTAAAGGATCAAAAGAGAACATCAATATCCGGAGTGCTTACTTACATATTCTTTCGGATACGCTATCGTCGGTTGGTGTTATCATAGCCAGTATTTTGATAATGTATTATCAGATTTATATAGTAGACACATTATTAACCATTGGTATTGCCATCTATATCCTTGTTGAAAGTTACATAATGTTAAAAGAAACTATCAGCATTCTTATGGAAAGCACACCCGGGAATCTCGATCTTGAAGAATTGGCAAGGGATATCAGCACCATTGAGGGTGTGAATAATATTCATCATATACATATCTGGAAAATTGACGAGAACAACACCTGCCTGGAAGCTCATATTCATATTGATAAACGTGATCTGGATGATATGGAACAAATAAAGGGTATGGTAAAAAATCGTCTTGATAAACATTTTAATATCGGTCATTCCACACTGGAATTTGAATTTGAAAAATGCAAAGAAGATTTAAATGGTGATTGTGTAGATCTTATTGCCGCAGAAGACTGATCTTATTCGGTTAATTTCTTTGCCAATTTCCGGATGTTTTATTGAACAATAAAGGAACCAAATCTGTTGTTGCCTGAATACTATCGTGAGTATTCCTCACATTTACCTGCTTCGCTATCCATTTAACAATATTTAACAATTCCAATCAGGTATACCGATCTTCCTGTTTATCCTAAAGGTTCACCGTAATTATTCTGTGAAATAACAACGACTTTGCCTGGGGATCATCCAAATACGAAATGAAAGCACACTCATTAAATGATCTCTTACTTCAATAATAACCTGATTTTATCCCAATTGACTTTTCTCTACCCTTTGTGTATTCTTGCCTTTTAATATACTGTTTTGGAAGGATAACAGACTCTCACCCAATTATATGTGATTACGTATGAGGAAAAATTATTTCAAGGTTAAAAACATAGATTCCATACTTAAAGACAGCGAGGAAGGAAGCAGTAATAAACTGGTCCGGGCATTGGGATCATTCGATGTTGTCATGCTTGGTATCGGAGCTATTATTGGAGCTGGTATTTTTGCTACGATAGGTACCGCTGCCGCCGGTGATGCCGCACGACCAGGTGCCGGTCCTGCCCTGATGCTTTCTTTTGTTTTAACCGCTGTCGCTTGCGGTTTCTCGGCGCTTTGCTATGCTGAATTTGCCGCCATGGTTCCTATTTCCGGTAGTGCTTATACGTATTCTTATGCCAGCCTGGGTGAAATTGTAGCCTGGATCATCGGATGGGATTTAATTATCGAGTATGCCGTTGGTAACGTGGCTGTAGCCATTAGTTGGGCCAATTATTTTAAAACATTTGTAGCGGGATTTGGGATTCATATACCCAACTGGTTTTCGACCGATTACCAGACGGCGACCAGGATACCGGGATTAATTGAACATGCCCCGCATATATTCGGGATACCGATCGTCTTCAATTTCCTTGCGTTTGCTATCGTTGCGTTTATCACAATAATCCTGGTTGTCGGGGTCAAAGAAAGTGCCAAGTTCAATTCCGGCATGGTCATTCTAAAACTTATCGTGCTGGCAATCTTTATAATCGTTGGGTTTAATTATGTTAAACCTGCCAACTGGAGTCCTTTCGCACCAAATGGATGGGCAGGTATTCAGGCCGGAGCTGCAATCGTGTTTTTTGCATATATCGGTTTTGATGCCGTATCAACAGTAGCTGAAGAGGTAAAAAATCCTAAACGAGATATGCCAATTGGTATCATCGGGTCGTTGATTATCTGTACGGTCATTTATATAGTAGTAGCAGCGGTTTTCACCGGCATAATACCTTATAAAGCATTAGTAAATACACTTTCAACATCTCAGGCAGAGCCACTGACTTTAGCTCTTCAGTATGCTAATATTCAACAGTGGGGCAATTTCATAGTTGGCGTTGTGGCCTTTGGAGCTGTTATTGCACATACAGCCGTACTGCTTGTTTTTCAACTGGGCCAACCACGAATTTTCTTCTCGATGTCTCGTGACGGACTCCTTCCAAAAGTATTTTCTAAAGTACACCCGAAATTTCATACTCCTCACGTTACCACCATTTTAACAGGTGTAGCCGTAGGTGTAACAGCTATGTTCACTACAATAAATGAAATGGTTGATTTAACAAATATTGGTACCCTTTTCGCCTTCATCCTTGTATGCGCCGGCATCATCATATTGCGTATTAAAGATCCCGACCGGGAACGTGGATTCCGTACCCCCTTGGTACCATTTGTACCTGTCTTTGGAATAATAGCCTGTTTCTATTTAATGTTCGGACTCCCCTGGATAACCTGGCTGCGTTTCGCTTTATGGTTAATTATAGGACTCGTAATTTATTTCTCTTATGGTTACCATAAAAGTAAACTGAGAGCCAAATTGGCAGATGATGCTATCGAATAACAGGCATTATATTCTAATTATTGACACTATTCAGGATCATTTTTAATTGATCCTGATTCACGTCAAGTAACTTATTAGGGATTAATCTTTTCGTTAATTCCATCCAGTGTACATTACGCACAAATACTTCCTTAAATAACGGCAGTGATTCTTTTACCCGACCCATATTAGCGAGCTGCACAGCATGCCAGTACTTCATTTCGAGATTATCCGGAAACATTTTTTCGGCTGCACCATATTCTTCAAGGGCTCTTTGTGTATCCCCATGCTCTGTTGCCAGATCACCATTATTCATGTGCTCATAAGCCCGTTGTGCCTTAAGTAGCTCAGCGATATCATGAACTGCAGTTAGTGAATTATCCACCCTGAGATCAACCAGGCGATCTTCCCATTTTTTACCCGTTGCCATGCCCCTGACAACAAGTACCGCCGCCGATTGTTGTCCTCGTATGTCTCCACCCTGTCCTTGTGCTGCTTCAAGTGCTGCAACCAGGCGTTCGGCAAGTGGTTTACCCTCACTTTCACGAAATGCTTTTGCCATTGCCGGCCACACAGTGTTTCTTAACATCATATTTGCCTGAACTGAAAATTGATCCCCTTGCATGTCTCCAGCATCTGCCACACATTTTTTTCCTGTATAGGCCGCTACCCTGCCAGAAACATCTATCAACGCAACTTGCCGAAAATCTCGACCGTCATCGGTCGATATGAGCGAATCTAATGTTTGTTTGGCAGATAAACCTTTTTGCATTAATTCCAGGCCCATCTGACCGTACATTGGATTTACAAACGATTGTGTGGCGACAGCTCCTACTCCCGCTTTAGCCCATGTTACCGAGGTACCTACGGCAAACCAATGTGATTGTACAGCTACCCCTATATTACCTGTTTGGGCATCTTTTGCTACAATTGAAAATGTATGGGCCAGCGGTGATGAATATGGATCGAAATTCTTTTTCTGTGCCTGAACAGTTATAAAGAAACCGGATATTATCAAAATGATCACTCCGAATACAAATTTCTTTATCCTCATAAGTATTTCCTCCTTTTTTCGTTACAACAATGAAGTTACATTTACATATAGATACTACAAAAATTATAGTGATAAATAGTAACAAATTATAAAGTTACAGTTATGAGCAACGGACCAGTACAATTTCCAATTGACGGAACATTAGACTTACACACATTCAATCCTCGTGATGTTAAACATCTCGTCCCTGATTACATCAAAGAATGCCGTAAGAGAAAAATATTGCATCTTCGCATCATACACGGCAAAGGAACCGGTGTTTTAAGACAAAAGGTGCACTCCATACTGAAAAAAAATCCCTATGTAGTTGATTATCATTTAGCCGGAATTGATGGTGGCAGCTGGGGGGCTACAATAGTAGATTTGAAACCAAAATAATTAATTTAATAATCACCAGATCCGTGTATCAACATTCTAAATACTTATACAGCATGTGATTTCTATAACTATACTATTACTGCTTTATAGCCAATTCTGTACGTATTTCAAATGTATCATAACTTAATTAACGTGAGATTTGTTTAAGAAGATGATTATGATACTTTAAAAACACATCTGTTATTTGTGTAAAACAATCTTTCTGTAACCCGAATTAATCACGATAACTTTAAAAATAACACCTATGTTTTAGAAGGCTTTGCAAAACCGTTTTGTTGCCCAATATCTGCGTTTAAGGTAAAAATACTTTTTTAAAATCATTGAACAATTCAATTATATTTATCCCCGGACACCGGTGATATAAAATTTCAAATTTAAATGCACTTTAATACAAGATGAATAAAAAGATTGAAAAGAAGGTAGAATCACTTCATATTAATAATGTTAAGCGACATATTTTCTTATGTAGCGATCAAACCGAGCCTAAGTGTGCTCCTAAAAAGAAAGGTTTGGAATCCTGGAAATATCTTAAAAAACGTCTCAAAGAATTAGGGTTACAGGAAAGCGGAGAGGTTTATCGAACCAAAGCTAATTGTCTGCGTGTTTGCATGCAAGGCCCCATTGCCGTCGTCTATCCGGAAGGGATCTGGTACCGACAATGCACACCTGATGTATTGGAACGTATCATCCAGGAACATTTAATTGGTGGCCAACCTGTTGAAGAATACATTATCGCCCGTAACAATCACACAACTTTGGATCCCTTGTCGATGGAATCGAGTTAAATATATTATCCGCACTCTGCGTATTCAGAAAAAGTATTTTTAAGCTAACCATAAATCAAATAAAAAACGGACAACCGGGATTACACCGATGTCCGTTTTTTTTATAAATTTACTAACAGTTCCTGTATGTTTAAGGCAAGAGATAACTCAGATTAATCCATATCCTGATTTGAGTTATTACCGGGATTTTTTATATCAATACGTCTGATTAACAACAATCCGTTTCCTTTAATCATAATACCTGTGACACCGGCATTCATCATTTTTAAATCTTTAGCATTAACTTCGGTACCATTAATCGTTGCATTGGCGTTTCCATTTTTGACTAAAACAGATAATGTTATCCAATCATCACCATTTATTACCGTTTTTTGAGCTACTGTCGTTTGATTACCATTAACTAACTGATTAATCGATAAGGTACTATCATTGAATGAGATAACATTATAATTATCAGAATCCTGAATTCGATTAGCCAACCCGATTTCGCCATTGAAATTTACCGGTTTGAATACCACCTTTGCCTGGATATCAGAAACACGATTACCGAAACCGAATATAACCACACTATTATTGGGATTAAGGGATAAAACAGTATCCCCTTTTTCAGTTACAATTGTTGAGGCGTTTAAATCCTTTGGCCCACCATGATACCAACTGAAGTCGGATGCTAACATTTCAGGTGACCCGGGGCCGGGTGTCCAGAGCCATCCCCCTGCCTGCATAGTTGGAATTTTGGCAGTTGTTGTTTCCTGTTTCAATTTTTGTTTCTGCATCTCTTTCTTCAGGGATACAGTACCTATACCGTTCTTAAATACCAATTTAGCGCCATGATCACCCGTCTCAACCAGTAAAAAAACTCCAACCAGCGATATAATAAATGCCCCCAATTTGATGGATTGTTTTTTATGTTTATTCCACCATATCAGTATTAGACGGAAGGCTGCGTAAATACCAAAAAACCAGGCTGTGGCTTTTCCCCAATCGGCATGTTCTCCCACATCGTGGTACATACTTTTAGGGATAGTTAAATGCTCAGCTGCTTCTTTTCCAGAGAATACAGCGAGGATGGCCCCGATTGCACCTATAATAAATAGAAATACAGCTGCTTTTGACAACCATTCCTGCCTTTTGAAAATTAAGCTCAGAAAATCAAAAAATACGGCCAACAGTAAAGCTGCTATAGGTAGATGAACAATAATGGGATGAATGTTAGGTGCCCAACTTGGTAATAATTGCATAGCTCTTTGTATTATATTTATAAATTCTCAATTGACAATAAATGAAGTTTTAAACATGAAAAACGGCCAACTTCTGACACACTGATATTTTCTGTTTATTAAAAGAGAGTAAAAATATTATCAGATCAAATAGAAACCGCTAATAAACGTTTTTTAAAATGCTTGAGATGAATGATGAATATGAAATTATGGCATTTGGCAATTTAAACTAAAATTCAAAATAATTCACAATATTTCATAATGCCATAACGGTATTTCCTTTTTTTATTTTGGGAAATAAAAAAGTAAATAACGTAGTAATATGCCGATGATAATAGCCATAGTCCAGCTCATCAAAGTTCCCAATAAAATATACTCTGTCTCTTTACGCCCTGAACTCTTATCTGTACTGATTCGTAATATTGATTTTGCAGCAATAAGTAATCCCAATGCGGAATAAGCAGAAACCAAAACAAATGTCACAACTAAAATACGTTCAAAATAACCTATCCACTTTCCGGCTGCCTCCAACCCCTGATCTTCCTCGGGAAAGTCGAAATTATATTGAATAAGCTGTTGTATAATGATACCAATCGGCCATATGACTAATGTGTAACCTAAAATTACCAACCATATATTCCCATTGAGGGTCATCTGGGCTATAAATCCCGGTATCTTTGGTCCTATACCCGTAAATATCCCCCACAACACCAGAATAATTATCACATGGCTGCCCTGATCCACAAAAAAATATCGCAGTTTTTCCGGCCGTTTTGATTTCCATACATCAATGAAAAAATGGGTTATGACAATAGTGATACCTATCCACCATGCCTGCCATTGGAATACAAACAGCCCTGCCAAACCGCCATGAAACAAACTGTGCATCCATAGAAATTTTGATTTCCCATGTTTTTCTCTTCGATCGGTTATCCAGCTATCCGGCTGAAGGGGAAAATCGGCAATTATATGTGCTGATAGTAATTTTATCAGAATCAAACTGTTGGCATCCATAGATAACTATTAATCTAAAATATGACGTTCAAAAAAAATTAGAGCCTCTTCTATTTCATTCCAGTGTGCCGATTGGAGCCTGTTATTTACGGCAGATTGAACAATGGACAATTTATCGGCTATTTGCTGTTGCGTAAGGCCAACACTACTCCAAAATACTGCTTCCGCTTGTGCAGACGTCCACCCTGTTACAATCACATCTGTAAGAACGGCAATTATATTAAAAATATCATCAAGCTTATCGTTACCGGTTAAAATCATAATTCTCTTTTTCAATTGTTTCAATTGATCCAGTCCCTGACCCGAATAACGGAAGGCTGTTCCATCAGAACTACCAACTGTTTTACCTGCAAATGTAATATCACCGATTCCAATTGAAATACGGGCATCTATTTTTGTTTTAAAATTGCCTGCCATACCATATTTAATCATACAGCGCATTTGAATAGCTTTTCGAAACGCCTGTTGCACATTTTCCGTCAAGAACTGAACACTATCACCTCTAAGAACGTCATACTTATCGTTATTACTTTTCATCTTCTCAAGAACTTTCCAAAGAAGCTGTTCAAGTTCTTTTCGCCGCTTCGGTACAAGATTTGAGGAATTGACGATATCTCCTGTAAGTACTGCAACCTTTTTCATAGTAAATTAACCGGAATCAATAATATTATCATGTTTATTAATGATTATATATAATTATCTGTATAATAATCGATAATATCAAATTATCTATTATTAACATGATTTTTTACTTAATCTTAATGATACTATAGAAATACCTGTTATTTTAGTTTCCATAAGGAAAGGGGGGTATCCTCATCAACTTCAACTGCAATGATTATTCGTAACAAAACAATAACATTACTTACATAAAAAGTCATTAATTTAAAGGTTAACATAACATTTATTTTACTGGTTGGTTATACATTTATATCTTTAACTCCTTATTTGACAGGTATAAAATCATTACGGTAAAAAAATAAAATTATTAAATGCTTGATATCATATTAATTTTTATCATTGGTTGTATAATCAGTGGATTTGGATCAATAACAGGGTTTGGTGGCGGTGTTATTATGGTTCCCATTTTAGTAGTTTTTTTTAAAGTACCGATCACCACAGCTATTGGATCCGTTTCTGTTGCACTGCTGCCCTCCTCTATAATTTCTTCGATCTTTAATCACAGGTATGGTTTTACAGATTATAAAGTTGGATTTTTATTGGAAATACCTACAATCATCGGAGCTATATTCGGAGCTATGCTGACAGCCATTATAGCAGTCAATAAACTTGAATTCATCTTTTCTGGTTTTGTAATCCTTATGGGAATTCAAATGTTTTTCAAGGAAAAAAAAGAAGAGACCCGTATATCAGCCT
>DASQZP010000820.1:0-3548 GCA_035638655.1 Bacteroidales bacterium | reverse complement strand
AAAACTGTCAGGCCAATTCCAACTCCCCGGTAAAGATTTTCAGTATCCTTTTCAATTTTGTAAAAAGAGTTAAAAATATTCTCAATCTCTGATGGTTCAATGCCAATGCCCGTATCTGTTACAAAGAAATGTGCCAGTTCCGCGCCTGTTTCATATCCGAATATAACAGATCCTGACTTAGTAAATTTACAGGCATTGTCAAGCAACTTAATAAATACCTGCCGAAATCTCTCTTTGTCATTATAGAGCTCCAGATCATAGTTTCCGGAAGCTTTCACAAATTTAATTTCTATTCTTTTATTATTATCAAAGATATAATGCTCCTCAAGCTCTTTTAGAATAGTATCTACCTTGAATTTTTCTTTCACCAATTTGAACTGGCCGGCAGATATGAGTGATAAATCTATTATTTCATTGAATAAAAAAAGAAGAGAATCTATGTTATTATGTATTACGTCTATATATCCCTCCCTGGCTTTTTTTGAAAGGCTACCTTCTCTGATGAGATCAAAAAATCCGTAAATTGCATTTAACGGAGTTCTTATTTCATGGCTTAGATTATTTAAAAATGCCGTTTTCAGTTTATCTGATTCTTCAGCTTTGTTTTTGGCTTCTAATAGTTCTTTAGTTCTCTCCTCAACCAGGTCTTCAAGATAGTTTCTGTATTGCTCAAGCTCATTATTTTGACTGGTAATTTTTTTCTGTTTTATTTCGAGAAGTTCATTCTTCTCAGATATTTCTTTTGTACGTTCATTTACCTTTTCTTCCAGTTTTCTTTTTTCCCTGAGATAATTATATTCACGTTGTTTGATAACGACAAATACTATTATAGCTAATACTGCAAAGGTTAATATATAAAACCACCCTTGTTTCCAGAGAGGTAACCTTATAGTGATATTTAATGTGGAGGGTGATCTTGTAACACTCCCATCGCCCGAAACAGCCCATAACATAAAAGTATATTTGCCATTACTAATATGTGGGTAAGTAACACTTCTTGACTTTGTAACCTGTGGAGAGGGATCATATCCTTCCAGTTGATATTGGTATTTGACAAGATCAGGTTCTTTCAAACTCAAACCTATGTATTCAATTTTTAATTTATAATTGCCGGGAGGAAGCATCAGTTTCCTGCTGTTTGCTACTTTTACATCATTGATTTTAATCGAAGTAATGTTTAGCCTCGGCGGTGCTAAGATCTTGTTTTCATAATCCGGATGATATACCCAAAGCCCTTCGCTTGAGCCAAATGAAAAAGTATTACTGCTGTCTTTGAATGCTGCATTTGCATTAAATATACAGGTGCTTTCTATTCCAGCGTATTGTTGTACAGGTTTTACGAATAAATCACTTGTTCGTATTTTACTTAATCCGCCGCGGTGTCCCACCCAAACGTAATCAGAATTATCAACAACCAGAGAATAGCAATAATCGGAAAGGAGTCCCTGTTTTGTAGTAATATTTGCAATAGAATCGGATTTAATCTTGAAAACTCCGTTTCCGTTTGATCCAACCCATATTATTGAATCATTTTCTACAGCAACTGGTCCCAGTGAAAGTGTACCTTTGGGAGAGGAAATTTCTATTTTTCTAATCTTATCTCCCTTAATATAAGTAAGCACATTACTGTTTGTTGTAACCCAAAGTCGGCCGGTATGATCCAGAAACAAATGACAGACATTATTATGAGGTAAACCGCCTTTATTCATGTCGTACCAATAAATCTCGCCGGAATTTTTAATGATTTTGCACAGGCCTTTTTTTGTACCAACCCAAATATTATCCATACCGGCAGTAATTGAAGTGATCGAATTCTCCAGTATACCCTTCCCGATATAATAGGGCAGGATCTTCTCATTATCACTATTCATCCGGTATATCCCATGATTTTCCGTTCCTATCCAAAGTATCTTTTGGTCATCTCCAAATATCGCGGTGACTTTATCCGTTGGTAACCCCTCAGTTAAGGAGAAAAATTTCAGTACTTTGCCGGTTAATCGATCAGTCAGAAGAAGTCCCTTATTTGTCCCCAGCCACCTGTAATTATCCTTTACATAAACTGAATGGACAGATGTACCATAGATATTTTTATCGAATGCATAAAAAGAAAATGGTTTGCCCGAAATTTTTGTCAGCCCTGTACCATAATTTCCACTCCAGATATCTCCTTCAAGATCCTCATATACTGTCTTCACGAAATTTGTTGAGAAATCTGTTGACTTGTTAAAGTAAATTATATGGTTAAATTCACCTGTGGAAGCATGAACAAGTTTCAGTAGTCCATTTCCAAAAGTACTGATCCACAAATCTGCATTGTTGTCCTCCAGGATATGCTGGATTTTGTTTGGTTTCAAAGGCAAACTGTTGCCAATTCTTGATATCTTAAATTGTGTGCCTTCAGCAATGAGTTTAAAAAGGCCATTATTCATTGTAGCAATATAGAAACCCGGATTTTTCTTCATTTGGATAATATCTGAGATCCTGGTTTCCGGGATGCCGGCAAGTTTACGAATAATGTCAACTTTGCCCGATTCATTTAAACGACAATATAGTAGTCCCTTGTCTGAACCGACAAGGATTTCATGATTTGTAATAAATTTAAATGTATTAATAGTAATCTGCTTGTCTATATCAGTATTCTGTATATTGTCACTATTCCTGTTGAGTTTTTTCATTCCACCTGAATAACTGCTAGCCCATATTTCACCTTTTGGACTTTTTTCAATATCAGTTATTGCCGTTTTCAGGTTTAAAGCAGTATCAGAAAAAAATTTATTATCAGAATAACATGAAATTTTGCCATTCATATGGCCAAACCAGAGTTTGTCTCCGTCATTAAAGCTGCAGGTTATGAAATTTCCGGCAAGAGAATCTGCAACAGTATATGTTTTAAAATCAAAACCATCATACCGGGTTAATCCGTTACCTGTTCCAATCCATAAATATCCGTTGTTATCCTGTAATATAGAATAGACGTAAGGTTGGGCAGGCCCACCCGGAAATTCACGTAGTCTATATTGTTGAGAATAAGTATGAAAACTAATTCCCGTCAGCAGAATACAAATTAATCCAATGAGATATTTCCGGAATAAGAAATCAATAGTATGATAAAATATTCTCAACATTATTGAATTATTTTCATTCTTATTTTAGGTGTATATACAGGAATGCCCCCGATGGGAACTACATAGAACGGCAGAGACAAACCATACTGGTTGCGCACCACAACCACAACATTATTATTCAAAACTTTTTGAACTTGATTTTTTACAAACTGGATCTCAATACTTTTATTTTTTTCTTCCTCCACAATGGGAAATTGGCGCTTTATCCAGTTATCTTCTCCTGAAATATCGCAATTAATACCATTTTTAGCAACAGATATAATTTTAATTGTTCCGTCATTGTCCCAGTCAAAATTTGAAATTTCAATCGAAACGGTTTTGTCATCAATAAAGGGATATATCTGGGTGACCTGGCTTTGGTCGTTTGGCAATCTGAAATGATATTTATAAGTGAAAACGTTGCCTCCTTCAACCGGAATATTC
>DASQZP010000819.1:0-10656 GCA_035638655.1 Bacteroidales bacterium | reverse complement strand
AAAAACTCTCCTGAAAAAGGTAATTATCTTTTTTCAGGAGAGCACTATTTACACAACATAAGACTATTTATAGTTTGTCAATAAAGTCCAGGTGTCTGGATCAAAATGTTCGAGAACAAGGCGTGCAAAAATTTTAATCCGCAGTATACTAATGTATATGAGGAATTAAAATTTTTGTGACAACGCAGTTATCGGACATTATGGACAGACACTATTTATGAATAATTACTCTGATAACAGACTGTCTTTTCGATGTTCTGATATTCATGAAATAGATTCCATTCTGAAGATTTTGCAGGTCAACAGAAATATTTCCTGTGGCATTTAATGACTGATTTTGGTATACCATTTTTCCTGTGACATCAAATACTTCAATATTCAGCTTCTTCGCATGTTCGCCTGAAACTTGCAGGGTAAACAAGCCGTTACCCGGATTTGGATACAGACTGAACTGATTACCATTCAGATCATTACTAATTCCGGTACGGGTATAGGTATATGCTTCAGAAGCAGAACCACAAACCCCGTTAGAAACAACGACTTTATAATCGCCGTCAGTATTTACCTGTATAGCCTGATCATGGACATCCAGCATTACATCATTTAAGTACCAGTCGTACATCAAGCCCGCCTGGTCTGCCATTAATGTATCATTGCCAACCTGCTCAATAACAGGAATAGCAGGTATCTCCATTACAAGAACATCTTTTGTAAGTGTATCACTGCAAACATCATATTTACCGGCAACCAGCGTAACCGTATAAGTACCCGCACCATTATAATTATGCACAAAAGCACTGTCATTACTGGCTGCAAATGATCCGGATCCATTGAAATCCCACTGATAAGATGTATCTACATTCTGATTATAGGAAAGATTCACAAATGCAGTCTGACCACCGGCACAAACAGTATCAGCAGAAAAATCTGCCACTGCAGGTACGCAAATTATAAACTCACGTGTTTCATCTTTACTATAAAATCCAAGTCGGTTTTTAACCCGGAAGGTCAATGTATTGACTCCAGGCAACAAGGTATCGATACCTATAGTTTCCTGTAATGATACTGAATCTTTTTCCCCACCGAACGATATTTGAGTACCTTTTCCGATACCCGGATCATCGTTGACAAAATATTCCGCACTAACCATTTTCAGGCCTCCAACTGTATCGTTTCCTCGGGCATAAAACATTCTGCCTTCGGAAAGACTCCAGTTACCCGCCAGGTCTTTGGTCCGGATAAACAGATAATGAAATCCTTCAGAAAATTTGCTTACATCAAAATTCAATTCCCCGGTTGCTCCCTGGTCGGTCACTTCCACTGGGAAAGAATTTCCGGAACCGATTCCCGGCTCATTATCAACGTAATATTCGGCAGTTGCTATGGGTATAGCCGTATCTACAACAGGTTTCTGTATATAAAAATTCCTGCTTTCAATAGTACTCCACTGGCCCAGACTTGATTTTACACGGATATGCAAATTATGAAAACCCGGAGATAAGCCTGCGAGTGATATTGTTTCATCATCACTGGCATATGCGCCAGCGATAAACGATGCTAATGCAGTACCATTACCCACTCCGGGTTCAGTGTCAATAAAGTATTCACCTCCGTCGACAGTATAATCTGTTGACGCTTCATGAGGTTGCACATAGAAGTTTCTTCCCTCGTATAATGACCAGTTTCCGTTTTCATCCTCTACTCTGAGAAACAGGTTATGAAAACCTTCGGAAAGACCGGTTACCGGAACAGAAAATGAAAAATTCACATTATCCCCCTGCGCAAATGTTACAGGAGTTCCATTACCCACACCGGGATCATTACCGATAAAATATTCAGCCGCCACAATTTTTTGAGCATTTAATTGCAGGCAGGTAAATGCTCCTAAAATTAATGCAACTATTAATTTCCTGTAGCTCATTTTATTTTTGTTTACGGGCTTTAACAGTAACATTTAATGTACCATCAACAGGGACAACGGAATTATTAACAGTCATATTTGTAATTTGTGGCAATGCAGGTGCACCTGTCATGTTGGGCATCGGATAACCACCGCCATACATTCCGATATCTGTACCATCCGTACCGGCACTGATACCGGGGGAGGCATCCGACAATGACCAATCGTATGTAATAGCATTTCCAACACTTACAGCTGATAAAGGGATGGTGGCATCGTTGAATTTCGGATCAGCATGTACATTATTACTGCCCGTGTTTGTACCGTACGGCAAAGTTTGTGTATCCACCGCATAGGTAATATTGTTATTGAAGGTTGAATAAGAAAAGTTACTAATATTACAGAACCAAAATATATTATTCGACACAATAGCATAACTCATACTGTAAAATGATCCGCTTAAAATATTATTGGCAATCAATACCGAACTTTTGTTGCTATTGCTGATATTCTTAATGAAATTTTCAACAATCAGCACATTGGAATGATTCTTAATATCCAAATAATTAATAATATTATTTCTGATAATTGCTCCATCACCAATCACATAAACATAAGATGACACATAGCATCTTTCTATCAGCACATTTTTGATACCGGCATCACCATTAATAGTCCCACTAACATTGAGTCCGGTGATAGAAGTTCCTGAAATTGGGTTTGTGAGCGCGACAGAATCAAGAGTGATACTACCTGTGGTACTGGGCCACTGAAACTGAGTAGAATCCGGACTGTAACCGCCACCCATGATTACCAGCCGTTTGTTAATTTTAACAGAACCATAACTGTCAGGAGAGGGATGTACATAAATTGTATCACCAGTTTGGGCAGCATCCAGGGCATCCTGCAAATTGGTATACATTCCGCCGGGGATAGGCGAGTTATTAACCGTGATAATTTCCGCATTTGCAATAAATACAGTAAAAAGCACCATTAACGATGTAAGGAGAGTTTTTTTCATGACGATCATCAATTTAAGTATTAGTTTATATTTAACTTTATGAAATACAGATTACAGATAATCAAATAAATAAGCCAAATATAAAAACCCTTACATATAAAAAATTGTAAAAAATGGTCAACCTGCTGTTGACAGTCCCATATTTTGACAAACCAACAAAACCAACTGATGAATTTATGCATACAGAATGTAGAATAATAAGCTTTGGCTTATCAACAAGGAAGGGGAAGGAGGTAATAAATTGTCAGCATCACTTAGCCGATCACCTTATACATATCATTTTTAATACTGAAGCTATGGATATGCATGAAAATCCTCAGCATTAAAGAGTAAAGAGCAAATTTTTCACGCTTTTTTAAGTGCCTCAATTGTAGCTGCCGGATTATCAGATTTGAATATAAAACTCCCTACAACGAAAACATCCACACCGGCATCTGACAATTTACTAATATTGGAGAGATCAATACCCCCATCAACTTCTATCAGGGTATTACAATTTCTCTCATCGATCATTTTCCTGAGTTGTTTAATCTTCTCAAAGGAGTGCGGAATAAAATCCTGACCGCCAAAACCCGGATTGACGGTCATGATGAGTACCTGGTCGAGGTCATGCAAAATATCCTCCAGTAAATGAACAGAGGTATGGGGATTCAGCGCAACAGCAGCCTTCATGCCGGTCTGTCTGATGACCTGAATAGTGCGATGAAGATGCGTGCAGGCCTCATATTGTACAATCAGCCTGTCGGCACCGGCATCTTTAAAATCCTGAATATACCTGTCAGGATCAACAATCATAAGATGTACATCCAGTGGTTTGGTACTGTGTTTTTTAATAAGTTTCACTACCGGCATCCCAAATGAAATATTCGGAACAAACATGCCATCCATTACATCAAGATGAACCCAGTCACTCCGGCTTTCATTCAGCATATCAATTACATCGGCCAAATGACCAAAATCAGCGTTCAGGATTGAAGGAGAAATTAAATGTGCCATATAACTATCTTATTTAATAATTAAACAACCAAAACAATATTCAGTTGAAAACAGGGTAAAAAACCGGGAACCGGCAATAGACAAAGATACAATAAAATGTTGGAGAGGAGGTAGAGGTTGTAGAGGAGATAGAGGTTGTAGAGGAGGTAGAGGAGATAGAGGCTGGAGAGGAGGTAGAGGCTGTAGAAGTTGGAGAGGGTGGAGAGGGTGGAGAGGCTGGGGAGGCTACCGCACGAGTCCTCTCGTGTTGTTACAACAATAAATTTATTATGCTTTGTTATTTTGTTTTGGAATTATTTTGTTGCCGAATTCTACTTTGACGCATTTAAAACAATTGTCAAAATCAACCGGATTTGCCCTTCACCCTAAAGGGGGACGGTTGATTTTTCGGCTTTTCACCCTTTAGGGATGGGGCAAGAAAAGGTGAAAAATCAAGTCTGGGTTTAAACTGTCAATGCAGAACTAATCAACTGTACATTTAACCCAGATAGGTTTTCAGTATTTTACTTCTGGTGGTATGTTTAAGTCTTTTGATAGCTTTTTCCTTAATTTGCCTCACCCGCTCTCTGGTCAGGTTAAACACTTCTCCGATTTCCTCAAGCGTATGAGGATGCTTTCCATTCAGTCCGAAATATAACCTGATAATATCAGCTTCTCTGATTGTCAGCGTAGAAAGTGCACGTTCTATCTCTTTTCGGAGGGAATCATTCAAAAGCCCTTTATCAGGACTGGGCGTTTCGATATTCAGTAAAACATCATACATATTTCCGTCTTCCTCATAGCTGAGGGGAGCATCCATGGATACGTGTCTTCCTGAACTACGAATTGCTTCTTTTACATCATCAGGCGCCAGCTCCAGCGCCTGGGCAATTTCCAGAATAGAGGGTTCTCTTTCATATTTTTGTTCAAGTTCGGATAGCATTTTATTTATTTTGTTAATGGATCCGATCTTATTTAAGGGCAACCTCACAATACGCGCTTGTTCAGCCAGCGCCTGTAAAATTGATTGACGTATCCACCAGACAGCGTAAGAAATAAATTTAAATCCTCGTGTTTCATCAAACCGCTGGGCAGCTTTAATCAATCCCAGATTACCTTCATTGATCAAATCAGGAAGACTAAGCCCTTGATTTTGATATTGTTTTGAAACAGACACTACGAACCTGAGATTGGCACTGATAAGTTTATTCAAAGATTCCGCATCACCGCTTTTAATCCTTCTGGCCAGTTCCACTTCCTCCTCAGCAGAGATCAGCTCAACTTTTCCGATTTCATGTAGGTATTTATCAAGAGAAGGTGTTTCCCTGTTTGTAACCTGTTTGATAATTTTGAGCTGTCTCATAGGATACGAATTTTAGGGTTATATGCATTTTACGCTATAATGAGAAAAAAAGTTCATTGAAAGTGCATTTGTACTGATTTTTTTTTAACTTTATAACAATATGATATGGGAGGCTAAGAATCGCCCCTGAAACACGCTAAAACTGAGGCACATAAAACACGTTAACAATATCACAAAATCACCGCTAAACGTAGCATTAACAGGTTCTAAGGTATAGAAAAATTTTCCAAAAATCTCATATTTGAAAAATAATTTGTATTTTTTTTTGCTAATTATCAGGATTTACTTAATATTGTGCAAAATTTCCATTGAGATTTTTCGATTAGATCATAAGTATCTATCCCCTTGTTATAGATAATTATTACAATATATTAGATGGTTTACCATAATAACTGAATTGTGCCGGGCGTATATTTCCAATCATCGACCATAAATCCTGGATTATAAAAATTTTAATACATCAAATTAATTTCTTTCATAAGATATGTATGATATACTTGAATTAAACAAAAAACTTGTGTCCGAACTTCGGGATATAGCGAAGGAATTGCAGGTAAAGAAGGCTGAGACCCTGAAAAAGCAGGATCTCATATATAAAATTCTTGATCAGCAAGCCATCTCTTCAACTGTTAGCGACACCCCAAAAAAGCCAGCCAAGAGGGGTCCAAAACCAGCCGCCGAAAAGGCCAAAACTCCTGACAATACAAAACAGGAACACCCCAGAGAAAACAAACCGGTCAAACACAAAAGACAACGGATACAAAAAGATGAAGCAAGCTCTCCTGCTGCTCGTGGACCAAAAAATTTTGACAACAAAGAAAATAAAAAGAGAGTGCCTCAGGGTCCCTCCAACTACAACCCGAGAAAGCAGGAAACAAAATCTGCTCCATTAGATAACCCTTTTAATGAAACTGGTGATGACAGTACAGCTGCAACTGAACCGCCAGTAAAACAACAACATACACAAAAGCCAGCACCAGCTCCGGAACCGCCTGCTGAAAAGAGAGAATACCAGCCTCGTAAACAGCATGAGAACAAGCCATATGACAACAAGCCGCATGACAACAAACCGCATGACAACAAACCATATGACAACAAACAACATGATAATCGCCGAAATAACGATAAAACATTTGAATTTGAAGGAATTATAAGTAATTCAGGTGTACTGGAAATCATGCCGGATGGTTATGGATTTTTGCGCTCAGCTGATTATAACTATCTTAACTCCCCTGATGACATTTATGTATCACAGTCACAGATAAAACTTTTTGGCCTTAAAACCGGTGACAATGTAAAAGGTACCATCCGACCGCCAAAAGAAGGAGAGAAATATTTTCCATTAATCAAAGTTGAAGAAATTAATGGCCGCGATCCCGATTTCATCAGGGACCGTGTTCCTTTTGATTATCTTACGCCCTTGTTCCCGGATGAAAAATTCAATGTAGTTGGCAGTCGCAATTCAAATCTATCTGTGAGGGTTGTGGATATGTTTTCACCCATTGGTAAAGGACAGCGCGGACTTATCGTTGCCCAGCCCAAAACCGGAAAAACTGTATTGCTGAAGGATATTGCCAATGCAATAGCCGACAACCATCCGGAAGTGTACCTGATGATCCTGCTGATTGATGAGCGTCCTGAGGAAGTAACCGACATGGCCCGCAACGTAAACGGTGAAGTTATTTCATCAACTTTTGATGAGCCTGCAGAAAGACACGTAAGAGTAGCCAATATTGTACTGGAAAAAGCAAAAAGGATGGTTGAATGCGGACACGATGTGGTAATCCTGCTGGATTCCATTACTCGTCTTGCCCGTGCTTTTAATACTGTTTCTCCTGCTTCCGGCAAGGTATTGTCGGGTGGTGTGGATGCCAATGCACTCCATAAACCAAAAAGATTCTTTGGTGCTGCCAGAAATATCGAAAACGGAGGATCACTCACCATTCTTGCAACTGCACTTACCGAAACTGGTTCAAAAATGGATGATGTTATCTTTGAGGAATTTAAAGGTACCGGTAACATGGAGCTTCAGCTTGACAGGAAACTTTCCAATAAACGTATTTATCCTGCTGTTGACATCAATGCCTCCAGCACTCGTCGTGAGGAACTCCTTATAGACAGGGAAATGCTTAACAGAATCTGGATTCTGCGCAATTATCTCAGCGACATGAATCCGGTAGAATCTATGGAATTTATGCGCGACAGATTGTCTAAGACACAATCAAACGAAGAATTCCTGGTTTCAATGAACAGTGAATAATAATAAATATCTGGTAACCTTAGATAAAAATAACACAAAAAAATGCGGGAATCATCCCGCATTTTTTTTATTAATACAATGGAATTGTTATTCTCCTCACAATCTCTGCAATCGCAACAAACATGCTTATTTGTAATAAAAATGAATTAGCCAAATTGATCAAAATCAATGGAAAAATTGGCGATTTATCTCTATTTTTGTAAATCCTTATTCAAAATGTTAAGCAATTGTTTATTAAATACTTAATCTCAAAATGGATAACAACAAAAAATTTATTACATGTGACGGGAACTATGCAGCTTCACATGTTGCATACATGTTTAGTGAGGTAGCAGCAATCTACCCCATTACCCCTTCCTCCACCATGGCTGAATACATCGATGAATGGGCAGCCCATGGAAGAAAAAATATATTCGGAGAAACAGTTAAAGTATCTGAGATGCAGTCGGAAGGCGGAGCATCCGGTGCTGTTCACGGTTCACTTCAATCCGGTGCACTTACTTCCACCTTTACTGCTTCCCAGGGATTATTACTGATGATCCCTAACATGTATAAAATATCCGGAGAATTACTGCCAGGTGTTTTTCATGTTTCTGCAAGAAGTCTGGCAGCCCAGGCCCTTTCAATCTTTGGTGATCACAGTGACGTAATGAGCACCCGGCAGACAGGGTTTGCCATGATTGCCACATCCAGCGTTCAGCAAATAATGGATATTGCTGCTGTTGCTCACCTGGCTGCAATTAAATCGAAAATCCCTTTCCTGCATTTCTTCGATGGTTTCAGAACTTCTCACGAAATACAGAAAGTAGAACCTGCTGATATGGAACAACTGGCAAAACTGGTTGATATGGATGCCCTGCAGTCATTCCGGGATGGTGCACTCAATCCTGAACATCCTGTTACCAGAGGTACTGCCCAGAATCCCGACATCTATTTCCAGGCCAGAGAAGCAGCCAACCGTTTTTATGATGCTGTTCCTGATATGGTTGAAGAATATATGCAGGAAATGACAAAAATTACGGGTCGTGAATACCATCCTTTCACATATTATGGTGCTCCGGATGCAACTGACATTATTATAGCGATGGGTTCAGTCACTGAAACTATCAAAGAAGTGATTGATTACCAACTGGAAAAAGGTGAAAAAATCGGATTGATCACTGTTCACCTCTACCGTCCGTTCTCTGTCAAATACCTGCTCAACGTATTGCCTGATTCGGTGAAACACATTGCAGTACTTGACCGTACCAAAGAGCCGGGAGCAAACGGTGAACCGCTTTATCTTGATATAAGAGATGCATTCTACGGAAAAGAGAATGCTCCGCTTGTGGTTGGTGGCCGTTACGGACTCAGCTCCAAAGACACCACTCCTTCACAAATTATGGCCGTTTATGAAAATCTCAAAATGGCTGAACCTAAGAACGGATTTACCCTGGGTATCGTTGATGATGTTACCTATAAGTCACTTCCGCTCAAAGAAGAAATCAGCGTTGTACCCAAAGGTACATTTGAAGGTAAATTCTACGGGCTCGGATCAGATGGTACAGTGGGTGCCAACAAAAATTCGATTAAGATCATTGGTGATTCAACCGATAAATATGCACAGGCTTACTTTGCCTATGACTCTAAAAAATCCGGTGGTATCACTACCTCACATCTTCGTTTTGGTGATGCACCAATCCGTTCACCCTACCTGGTAAATACACCTGATTTTGTAGCCTGTCATGTTCCCAGCTATCTGAATAAATATGATATGCTGAAAGGGTTGAAAAAAGGCGGCACCTTCCTGCTGAACTCCATCTGGGATGCAGAAGAAACCAAAAACCGCCTTCCCAATTCAATGAAGGTATATATGGCTGAAAATGATATTCAGTTTTACATCATTAATGCCACCAGTATTGCAGAAGAAATCGGACTGGGCAATCGTACCAATACCATTATGCAGTCGGCCTTCTTCAATATTTCCGGGGTAATACCTTACGATAAGGCAGTAGAAGAAATGAAGAAAGCCATTGTTAAAACCTTTGGCATCAAAGGTGAGGATATCGTGAACATGAATCATAAAGCAGTTGAACGCGGTGGTGATGTTGAAAAAGTAGAAGTTCCTGCTGAATGGAAATCACTCAAAGTAAATGGTGAAGCCGAGGAAAGTGACGCCCCAGATTTCGTTAAAAATGTTGTTCAGCCGATTAATGCACTTAAGGGTGACGATCTTCCTGTAAGTGCCTTTGCCGGCCGTGAAGACGGTACTTTCCCTGCAGGTACAACTGCCTACGAGAAACGCGGAATTGCGGTCAATGTTCCTGAATGGCAGTCTGAAGAATGTATACAGTGTAACCAGTGTTCTTATGTTTGCCCTCACGCCTGTATCCGTCCGTTCCTGCTGAATGAGGAAGAGGCAGCCAATGTACCTGAAGGAACTGAATTGCGCAAAGCCAACGGTAAATTGCTGGCCGGATTACAGTATAAGATCCAGGTATCTGTTTTGGATTGTACCGGTTGTGGTAACTGTGCAGATATTTGTCCTTCAAAGGAAAAAGCGCTTATCATGAAGCCGCTTGATACGCAGATGGCAGAGGTTGAAAAATGGGATTACATGTCTAAAAATGTATCCTATAAAGACCATCTGATGGATAAAGAAAAAACCATTAAAAACAGTCAGTTTGCACAACCTCTGTTTGAGTTCTCCGGTGCATGTGCAGGTTGTGGAGAAACACCGTATATCAAGCTTATCACCCAGCTCTATGGTGACCGTATGATGGTAGCAAATGCAACAGGTTGCTCTTCTATCTATGGTGGTTCAGCTCCTTCTACTCCCTATTGCACCAACCAGAATGGTCAGGGACCGGCATGGGCTAACTCACTCTTTGAAGACAATGCTGAATATGGTTTTGGCATGGCTACTGGTGTCAATAAACTTCGTGACCGTATTGCCGACCGCATGAAACAGGCTTTGGAAGCTGGCAGTATCCAGGCAGCTACCAAAGAAGCATTCACTGCATGGCTTGATAACAAGGAAGATGCAAATGGTTCTAAGGAAGCAACGGATAAAGTGCTGACAGCACTAAAAGATGAAAAAGCTCCTGTTGCTCAGGAAATTCTCAATCTGAAACAATACCTGATCAAGAAATCTGTAT
>DASQZP010000818.1:0-2872 GCA_035638655.1 Bacteroidales bacterium | reverse complement strand
AGTCTATTACATTTTTTGTGGTTACCTAATGAAACATCCGATGCGACCATCCAGAAAGATGTTCAATATGCTAATAACATGCCGGATGGGTATCGAATCATTTTTATTCATCACAGTATCTACGGAAGTATCAATTCTAATCCACTGGATAATTGTATAGACCCGGCTACAGGTAACTTGACACAATACCGGTCTATTTGGTGGGATAATGGTGTTAAATCCAGTAAACCCAGAATAGACCAGATATTTCAGAAGTATGCCGCAGCTGGTGGCAAAGCCGATTATATCGTGCTCGATACTGAATTGTGGTTAAACAACTGGACATTGAGTCGAAGCAGCGATTATAATTATAGCGCAATTCAGAATGATCCAAGGTTTCAAAAAATTATACCAGAACTTGGTTTTTCTGATTTAAGTACCGTAGATAATTGGTCTACCAGTAAAAATTATCTGATTTGGGATGATGTAATGAAGGAAAGAACTGCAAAATACGTTGATCAAGCAGTATATGATGTGGTTAAAAAATATTATCCGAATGTGAATGGTGTTGATTATAAATATTGCAATTATAATCAAAATTATCAGATGATTGAATACAATGGGCACAACATGGATTATTATGGTAATGGTGCTGTAGTTGGAACGGATCAAAACTGGAATCTATATGGTCAATTTGGAAGTGTAAGAAATAAAAAGCTTGATGGAGTAAATTTATATACAAATACTCCATTTAATTCATTTCGTCTCGAAGTGAATAAAATGAGAGCTATGAAACTGGCTTCTGATAATCCTGTTAGCCCCTGGATAGGTCCACGATCTTACGGAAGTGCAGATTATTCTCCAATCAGCCGCAATGATTATTACCAGGAGATGGTACTTCATGTCTTACTTAACGGACCAAAATTATTACTCTATTTTAATAGTTCTAATTTTACCGCTTCCGGTGATGATAAATATTTAGATAGTACATTGAAAGAATTTGATTCAATTGCCGGTTACAAGGATAAAAAAACGTTAGTTAATAAAGAAGCATGGTGGGGAGACGATTACGTATTAACGGGTATGGATGCAGGAGGAAAAAAAGTATGGCGCTTTACACCAGATGTGGACTTGAGTGTTAATGCCTCCTCAACTATTGTTCAAAAAGATGGACCGGTCATTGTTAAAACGGCCAAAACTAAAATTACATTTCCACAAGGTTCCATTTATACACCATCTAATCCTGTATCTACAAAGGGTATTTGGATAACCCAACCAGAAGGCACCCAGGCACCAATTATCGAAAATCTTTAATTTATAAGATCTGAATTTTTCAGGCCTGACTTTTCATTAAGTCAGGCTTTTTTTGATTTGCTTAACTAATATAGATTACCGACCAGACAAAATATTAGTTTATTTTACATGCTTCTTAATTTTCAGAAAACAATTCCTGTCAAAAAGTATACTAACCTTTATATTAGATGTGTGATTAATGAATGTGTATTAAATAACCGGAATCCATGGTAAATAAAGAATCGAAGATATATGTGGCGGGTCACCGCGGTATGGTAGGGACGGCCATTATTAATAAGCTAAACAAAAGTGGATATAACAGATTACCGCTACGAACTAGTAGTCAGTTAGATTTACGCAATCAACAAGCTGTTGATACATTCATCAAGAATGAGAAACCGGATGTTATTATTATTGCAGCTGCCAGAGTGGGTGGAATTATGGCAAATAACAGCTACCCCTATCAATTTATTTACGACAACCTTGCTATCGAAACTAACTTGATAAATTCCGCACATAAACATGATGTAAGTAAAGTTATCTTTTTAGGCAGTTCCTGTATATATCCAAAACTTGCCAATCAACCATTGAAAGAGGAATATTTGTTAACAGGTCCTCTTGAGCCTACTAATGAATGGTACGCAATAGCTAAAATAACAGGTATTAAACTCTGTGAAGCACTCAGGAAACAGTACAATCGTAATTATGTATCGCTCATGCCTACAAATCTTTATGGGCCTAATGATAATTTTGACCTGGAAACATCCCATGTCTTGCCTGCAATGATCAGGAAATTTCATGATGCTAAAGTTAATGGCCATGAAACTGTAACACTATGGGGTACAGGAAAACCAATGCGTGAATTTCTCTATGTTGAAGACATGGCTGATGCTGTATTATATGCTATGGAACATGAATTGAATGAGAATTTATATAATATCGGTACAGGTAAGGATATAACTATACGTGAATTAGCTGAATTAATTCAAAATGTAATCGGTCATAAGGGCAATATTAGATGGAATACAGATAAACCTGATGGTACTCCACGTAAGTTACTCGATATATCAAAAATGAAGAATGAAGGATGGACTTATAAAACGGCATTAACAAAGGGGATTAGAAATACGTATAGCTGGTTTTTAGAACATCATAATCAACTAAAAGAAGTTAAGATTGTTTAATTAGTTGGAATTCGTATTTATCCACTTACTACATTATTTGTATAAATGATTTCTCAATACATACGCTGGGAAAATGGGGAGAGGATATGAACATGATAATTCTTTTACAGCGAAATGTATCTGAATTTTGAAATAAAATAATATTTAAAGTAAAAATGAAGCTTATAATAATTGAATGGCTTCTGTAACTGTTTATCCAACATTTACAATTCTTGATACCTATACAATATAGAGTGATGTATTAATAGGTGTAAGAAGTAGTTCATGTGTGTATTGTTTGGGTTAAGGTATAAGCTATCTGAAATGATGCAATGACTTAAAGTTTTACAAGGGTAAATATCTGTTGTTTCTTTAAAGACTAAATATAAATGGGGTCGTTCATGAATTGGGTAAAAGTGAAATGGCAAATATATATT
>DASQZP010000817.1:0-2276 GCA_035638655.1 Bacteroidales bacterium | reverse complement strand
CAAAAATATTTATGGGGGATACCGGATCTATGACCGTAGGCTTTATATTAGCCTACATAACACTTCATTTCCTGGTTTTGAATAAACCAACATCTGGGGGTGATTATATGGAAACAGCACCTGTTATAGCAATCTCCGTATTGATCATTCCTTTGTTTGATACATTCCGGATCTTTTTCTGGAGAATTATACAGGGAAAATCGCCATTTATAGCTGATAATAACCATATTCATCATATCATGTTGCGAAGTGGTTATACACATGCAAGTGCATCCATCACTCTTTGGTCGATAAATGTCATGATAATTGGAGTAACATTTTACCTGGCCGAATTAGATGTGAATATTTTACTGGCTACTGTCATCCTCTTGGCATTATTGATAATTCCCTTTATACGTATTTCCGGTAAATTATACAGGAATGCGTTTATTAATCGATTTTCAGTTGACAATAGGGAAAGAAATATTAGTAGCAGCGGTTATAAATCATCAAAAGAGATAAATGAAGTAAGTACCAGGGAATTAACAAATGATAAGATACCGGAACTCAAAGACAGCTGATGTATAATATTACCGGATACTGATTAATTACTGTAAATTTATTTTGTTGCTATGATCGTTATTAAAATAAGTGTACTCCCCGGATTCTTCGGCCGATATTTCCTGAATCGTTGATAAAATATGGCGTTGAAAACTGGGATTTTGATAAAGATCGGTATATATGGTAACCCATTTGTATTTACCATCCTTACATTGGAAACGAATTTTTGATGATTTGCTTTTAACTCCATTAAAAGTAAAAGTATTCTCCAAAACAGATAAATCATCCGGATGACACACCTGAGTTAAATTTTTCCCGATCAAATGGGTTTGAGGATAACCAAGCATACTAGTAACTGCAGGGGAGATATATGAAAACCTGCCATGCATATCATGAATACCTATGAGGTCTTTTGTATGTTGAATATATGTCTGGTAATAATTCAGAAATGTTTGAAAACGTTTATGATAAGAGCTCAACTGTTCCTGTTTTTCTTTTAACCGTCTCTTGAGTATAACTATTTCTTTTTTTAAATCTGAAGAATGATTTTGTTCATTGATCAATTCATATTCAAGTTTCTTGTGATAACCCTGGAATATCTGAAGAATAAATAACAATATTACCGATGAAGAAGCCAGGATTGCAATTTTTATTATTAAAAAAATATCAATAGTTGGATTAATAAATTTCCAATATAATAGTGCGGAAAATAATGTACTTAGTAATAGATATAAAAGTTTACTAATTCTGTTTAAAAACTGAGAAATGATATTTTCGGAAGCAGGCTTGAGATACCTTGTGAAGGTAGATATAATGTTTCTATTCTTCATGATGTCCCTAATGATGAATTATGTTAAACAACCGTACTAATGAATATTATTACAATAATTATATATAAAAGTTAATAATAAATAAAAATTTAATAATAACAACTTAAAATAACAGTACTATACTATTTATTGAAAATTGATAAATGCATTATCACCTCAAATGTATAATTTAAAAACTGGCCTTTCTCATTAATAATATCATATCCCAAAAATAATAGGCGTATCATAACTATAGAAAAAATAAAGATATATATAAATATAGTAAGAAGAAAATAGGTAAAAATACGTATGGATAATTATAATATATACGTAATATTACTTGTGTTGTTATAATATATAGTATATATTACCCACGTAAAATTACTACTATATGGTTATTGAGATAATGTAATATCAAGACATATAGATAGTTAAATGTTAAGAATGGTCTGGTAGACGGTGTTAGTAAAAATGATCAGTAAGGAGTGTAAGAATTAAGTAAATGCATTAATTACAACGTTGTAATAGTATTTATACCCCTTCTTGAACTCAAAATATTTTACAGGCTTATTAAAATTTTGTAACAAAAACATACCGACATACTCTTAACTAATGAAGTCGATAAAAACACGGACATTTTCAGACATGTTTGTGTATAAAAATAAAACCTGGTGTAAAAAACACCATTTTAAAATTGAATTTTTCTTAAACAAATAAGTAATAAAACTCGGAGGTATATCCATGGGTCAACAGCAGCTATTACTCGTAATACTCGTAACCATTATAGTAGGTGTGGCTACAGTCGTAGCATTAAACGTATTTGGTAACAGTGCTTCAAATGCAAATCTAGATGCCGCAAGACAAGACGTGCTTCAAATAGCAACATCAGCTCAAGGCTGGTATATCAAACCAAATATGATGGGTGGA
>DASQZP010000816.1:0-4249 GCA_035638655.1 Bacteroidales bacterium | reverse complement strand
ATGCCCTATTGGTATATTTAATTTACATGCAGCTAACGCCCCCGCAAGAGTCGAATTAGTATCTCCATATACTAAAATTAAATTTGGTTTTTCTTTTAAAAGCACATTTTCTATTTTTTCTAGCATTATTCCAGTTTGCTTTCCATGTAAATAAGAACCAACGCCTAGATTTAAAAATGGTTGAGGAATTCCTAACTCGTTAAAAAAAATTTCAGACATATTATCATCATAATGCTGACCAGTATGAATTATTAACTCTTCAACCCCCATTTGTCGAAAATATTTACTCACAGGAGCAGACTTAATGAATTGCGGTCTTGCACCAACAATACTAAGAATCTTCACAATAAATTCCTTTTTAAATATTAATGCCCAATTTTTCTTTTTCAATTTCCCAATTATATTTAGAATATATTGCTTCGATGGATTTTGTAGCCAACCTTTGATAGAATTCTAAATTTTCAGAAAGTTTGATTACAGCTCTTGCTATATCATTGGGTCGCTCTATGTTTATACGTAAACCACATCCTTCCTTTTCAACCTGTAATGCTACACTATTATATTTTGGTGCAATAACAGGTAATCCTGCATGCATATATGTAAATACTTTCCTACTGTTTCCTATTCCAATATACCCATATTGAGAAGTTGATGGTTTTTTACTCATTATTCCTATGTGGTACTCTGATATTTTCTCAATTAACTTTTCATAAGATAGCCAGCCAATTAAACTAAATCTTTTTTCTAACCCATAATTTTTTATTTTATCAAGAATCTTCTTTTTGTATTCGTTATCTCCTTCACCAATAACAATTAATCTATATTTAGGTGGTAGGATTTTAAGTGACTTAATAATATTAATAATACCTGATCCATTGTGAATTCCACCAACATATACTAATGATATCTTATCAAGATTTCTTCTATCTATTTTTCCCAATATATCCGTTTTTATATCGTTTTTTTCTGGTACATTAAAAATCACAGATGTTTTACAGCCTTTTTGCAGATATCTATTTGCCCAAAAAGATTTATGTGAGTCAACTACATATACAATATCCACAAATTTAATAAACAACTTTTCAAGTAGCTTGAAAAGTTTGATTGTAAAGATATTATTTTGACCAGGGTTACCAAATATAAACAGTTCCATTGAGTCATATATGATTCTTTTTCTAAATAGAATTTTAGAAATGTATGCTAAAGGTAGTAAACGTACATCAGTAATAAACAAAATATCGAAATTTATATTTTTTATTAAAAATATAAATGGTAATATGAATAAAATGTAAAACCATCTAAAGTATTTATTATATTTAAAAATATCAGGTAATGTATAATAATTAATTTTGAATTCATAAATTGTACTTTCGAATATTTTATTAGTAAATGTTATCGTATTGATATTAACTGTATAACCTAATTCTCTAAATCTTTTGGCTATTAGGAATGTTCTATATTTAGGAGTGCCCAAAGGAGACAGCACAACAATATTAATGGTTTTATTATGTTTCATAGATTAATTCTGTATTTTAATATCATTCAATATACTATTAACGATTTTCGAAGCCGCATTGCCATCCCCGAATGGATTACGCCAAGATAAATTTCTCTTCAGCATATCAGTTATTGCATTCATTATTGCTTCTTCATTAGTTCCAGCTATAATATTTGCTCCGACTTCTACTGTTTCTGGTCGTTCAGTGTTCTCACGCAAAGTAATACATGGTATATTTAATATACAACTTTCTTCTTGAATCCCGCCACTATCTGTTAAGACTAACATTGCATTATTCAATAAATTTAAAAAGTCTAGATAACCAAGAGGCTCAATTAATTTTAGTGATTTCATGTTTTTCATTTTATCCAAAACACCAAATTTTTTGGCCATTTTGTACGATCTAGGATGTATAGGATATACAACAGGTTTATTATATTTGTCTAATATTTTTTCAATTGTCAAAATTAAATTTGATAATATTCGTTTATTATCAACATTTTCTTCCCTATGCATAGTTAATACAAAATATTCTTTCGGAATTAACTTAAGATCACTCAATATCGTACTTTTCTCTAACGCTAGAGACTTGTTTTCATTAAGCGAATCTACAATTGTGTTGCCTGTATAAATTATTTTTCCTTTGACATTGTCTTTAACAAGATTATTCTGGGCTAATTTAGTAGGAACAAATAAATAATCTGATATATGGTCTATCATAACTCTATTATGTTCTTCCGGCATCCTCCAATCATAACTTCTTAATCCAGCTTCAACATGACCTAATTTTAATCTCAATTTTCTTGCAGCTAAAGCTCCAGCCAAATTAAAATTTGCATCTGCACATACGAGCACAACCTTAGGTTTTTCTTGAATTAGAATCTTCTCGATACCTTTTAACATTTCAGCAGTCTGCTCACCGTGGAGAGAATAGTTTTTTGTGGAACTGATTTCATATTCCGGCTTAGGAAGATTTAAATCTCTAAACATATTTCCAGCCATATTTTGAGAATAATGTTGACCTGCATTAATAGTAAAATTAGGTATTGCTCTATTTCTGAGATCCTTAATGATTGGTGACATCTTAATGATACCAGGTCTCGTTCCAACAACAACTCCTACTTTATTTTCTAATTCCTCACTATTTAAATATTTAAAACTTTTATTTTTCAACTGTGCCTCCAATATAATTAATTAATTTTTATAAATTCAAATCCCTCATTATTATTGTTTGATAATTTTGTAAATATTTACATAACTTTCTGAATGTTTTAAAATCATCACAAACCTCCATACAAGCAGGATGAGCTAGAATTGTAGCTACCCCATTATTATTAACTATCTTTTTAACAGATTTTTTTACATTTATTAGCCAATCTTCGCAAGATACTCCACCTTTATTAAATAACGGTTGTACTAGATTATTTACATTTAAATTTGCTTTTGTTTGCGAACCATGAAATACATAATCATGATCGGGCAGTATGTTTACTGGTACATATATATTTCCTTTTTCTTTCCAAGCTTTGTGATAGTTTGGGCCAACTATATCAGAAAAATACCTTATACCATTTCTTAACAAAATGGCTGGAGTATTTTTATCATAGACATAAGAATGATCTCGCCATGATCTGATTCGATAATTTAAATTATTTTGAATTGCATTTATTGTTTTTTTTACCTCCCAATTTTGTATCAAATAAGGGCCGTGTCTAGTTCCAAACAATTTTCTATAGATAGTATATAAAATTTCAGGAGTATAAGCATAATAAGTATGTCCACCCAATTCAATGTTTTGTTTTTTTACAATTTTTCTACATAAATCTGGTTCTAAATCTACACTTTGGCCAGTAAAAAACAGTGTAACATTAACTCCGTAATATTCTGCTATTTCGGTATATTTATAAGCAGATTCTACTTCTGTTCCTTTTAAATAGTTCTGATCCGCACTTCCTAAAGACATTTGATGAACATCGCCTGTTAAAATTATACTCATATACTGTTTCCAATCCAAAATTTGATTAGTTCGGAAAAAACATTTTAAAATATTCTTTCCGAACAATTTCAAATCCATGATTATTAACTATATAACGTCTCGCTGTTTCTCTACATTTCGCTCTATATTTATTATCAGTAATCATTCTTTCCATAGCTTTTATAATTGTCGATTTATCATAGGGATCTATTAATATTCCCCTTTCATCATTTCCTATTAGTCTCGGAATTTCTCCAACTGATGAAGCAATTACCGGTACTCCCGAACTCATGGCTTCCAAAATTACATTAGGTAAAACTTCATAATAAGAAGGTAAAAGTAAAATTGAATTGGTTGAGTATATTCTTTCAATAAATTGATATGATATATTATCATTAAAGTTAATGGGATAATTTTTATAAATTTGTTTTAACTCTTCATATATAATACCATCCCCAAAGATATCAAATTCTAAATCATAAATCTTATAAATTTCCAAAAAACTCTCTAATGCTATTCTAATCCCCTTACTTTCCACAATTCTTCCAACAAATAGTATTCTATTAATTATGTTATTTTGTATGGTCGAACTATAAGAAAATTTATCTGTATTAACTCCAGTAGATATTACCTTTATTTTTTCTATATTTACACCAATCCTGAGTAATCTTTTATGAATATATTCGCTAATTGCTATAACTCCATCAATATTACAATAATTTAATTTTTCCCAATATTCATATATTACGATTTTTATTTTTTTTACATAATCTTTT
>DASQZP010000815.1:0-2854 GCA_035638655.1 Bacteroidales bacterium | reverse complement strand
AAATATTCCTGTATAATACCCGCGTTTTTCCATCTCTGCCTCCCGGATAATTTCAAGTGTTTTTTGTTTCGGTGCACCGGAAACCGATCCGGCAGGCAACATACTAACAAGCATATCTCCCAGTTGTTTCTGCCATCCTGATGACAGGTTGCCTGCAATTTCCGAACTAACCTGCAACAGTTCCCGCTGTTGCGTTACTATACGGTCAACATACCGGTAACGCAGCACTTCTATCCTTTCGGATACCATTGCCAGGTCATTCCGCAGCAAATCAACAATGGTATTGTGCTCAAACTGTTCTTTTGGATTGGATAAAAGCTGCTTTTCTGCATCAGGCAGTGAAGCATCGATAGTACCTTTCATGGGATAAGTATAGATCCTGTTATTCTCAATCCGAATGAAACATTCAGGGGAAAAAACCAGGAACTGACCCCTGAAAAACAGTTTATATGGGGCCTGCACACTCCTGAACAGGGTAGTAAGATTAATATCTCCTTCCAGTAGTGTTGGAAAAGTGAGATTGACCAGGTAGGTATCTCCCCGCTGCAGATAATACATGACAAGCGAAAAGGCATCATGGTACTGTTGCCGGCTGACCGGAGTAATTTCAGGATGAAAAGTAATATCCGTAATATTTCTTCCACGGACATTGGTAAAACCTTTCACATCGAACCATACGCCATGATCAACAGCCTCCTTTAACCTGCACACAAATGGTTTTTCCATCTCAAAATCAAGCAAAAAGAAAAAAGGTTCCTGCTTACCGGCAAGCTGATTGATGCGTTGTGCAAACTCTGATGCTTTCATCATAACAGAAAAATAAAATTTTCAAGCATTTTACGCCCATAGGATGTAAGAAAAGACTCCGGGTGAAACTGTACTCCGTAAACAGGAAGTGTTTTGTGCGCCACCGCCATAATACTTCCTTCTTCTGAATGTGCCAACACATCGAGCTCTTCAGGAAATCCGTCAAGGTCCACCTGCCATGAATGATACAATCCTGCTACAAAATTGTCCGGGATATCTTTAAAAAGAATGCCAGGTTTACCTACCTTGATATTTTTCGACTGACCGTGCACTACTTGTGGCAAATTTAACAGGCCGGCTCCGTAATAGCTGCAAATAGTCTGGTGGCCAAGGCAGATACCCAGCAGCGGGGTTTCACCCCCATAAGCCCGCAGTATATCACTCATTCCCGGGAATTCTTCAGGTACGCCCGGTCCGGGTGAAAAAATGATGCGTTTATAAGATGCAATATTCTTCCCTGCAAGTTCATTATACGTAACAACCTCCGGCACACAACCATCAATGGTTCGCAACATGTCAACAATATTCCACGTGAAGGAATCATTGTTGTCTACCAGTAATATCCGCATGTTAGTTGTACTGTACATTATGCAAAGATACGGGCAAAAACAATCGGTTGGATAAAAATCAGACAAGAACAAATAAAAGTTTTACATTATTATCAGGAATAATGTATATAACTTTTTTACTTAATAAAGCGCTTTGTGCATAGTAAAAAACGCTCAAAGCTCACTATACTTAGTGATACTATATTTATCATATTTAGTTTTTGTCCTCCTGCCGGACAGGAATTTTGAGAATAAACCTGGTTCCTTTCCCGGCCTCACTTTCCACATCTATCGTTCCCTTGTTCATACGAACAAAATCATAAACCAGCGTTAGTCCGAGACCAACACCCTTTTCATTTTCTGTTCCCGGTGTACTTTTATTGTCCCCAAGATGAAAAAGGTTCTCAAGTTGCTCCTTTTTCATGCCCACTCCTGTATCGGAGACAATAATCACTGCTTCTTCATCCGTGCCGGTTGCTGACAGACTGATCATGCCACCCGGTGCAGTAAACTTAACAGCATTGTTCAGCAGGTTGCGGAGAATGGTAAGCAGACTGTTTTTATCTGCCCATGCAATAATGCCTCCTTCGTTACTTACTAATAACTGTAGTTTTTTGGAAACAGCCATAGGCGCGTAGGTATTATGCAGTTCCCTTAAAATATCTGAGAGTATAAGTTTCTCAGGCTGACAGGGAATGCCTCCCTGCTGGCTTAAAGCCCATTCGAGCAGGTTATCAAGCAGATGTGAGATTTGTTGTACACTGTTATCAAGGTGCCCGACCAGTTCCCTGACGCTTTCCATATCATTATTATCCATGTACTCCCTGAACAGGAAAGGCAGTGTACTCATGGCTCCTATCGGTCCGCGAAGGTCATGTGAAATGATCGAGAAAAAGCGGTCCTTCGTCTGATTTAGTGTTTCCAGCTGCTCATGTTGGATCTGCAGTTCCTCTTTCTGTTCCGACAATAAATTGTTCAGTATTGTTTTTCGCCGGGTACTGCGGTACAATAACCAGGAAAGAATAAGCACCAGCAACACCACAACCCCGAGCCCTATGGCTATCCATTGGATTAGCCTCCTTTTGGCGGCCATCCTGTCTACCTCGGTCTGCTTTTTTTCCACTTCGTATTGGGTACGGATATCCGCCATTTTACGTATGGTGGCTTCATTATTTATGCTGTCTTTGTATGCAATATATTGTGATTGAAATAAAAAGGCCTGCCGGTAATCTTCCTTTAACCGGTACAATTCAAACAGTTTTTCACAGGCATCCCTGATCTGGGCTCGTAACCCGTTTTGCCGGGCAAGATGGTAGCAATCATTTGCGATTTTCAGAGCCTCATCCAGCTGTCCTTCCTGCTGATAAATATCTGATAACCTGATATTAAATGATATTAGAGCTTTGGCATCATTTAGTTTTTTTAGAATCTGGATGGCCTTTTTTAAATTTTTCTCACCTTTAGTATAATCACCTTTTTCCGCATAGATTCTGCCAATA
>DASQZP010000814.1:0-2518 GCA_035638655.1 Bacteroidales bacterium | reverse complement strand
CTCCTGCCGGACTTTCCCCAAATTCAATCGGTTGGAATACACTTGGTAGATCCGTCCCAGGTCGCCGTGTTGAATCATCTCGTGCATCTTGACAACTGCTGGATGGTATAACAAGAGATGGCCCACCATCAGGATGCGGTCGTTCTCTTTCGCCAGCCGCACCAGGTCCTGGGCATCTTCCACCTGCAGTGCCAGCGGTTTCTCGACATACACGTCCTTGCCCGCCAGCAGCGCGGCTTTGGCCAATTGGTAATGCGTTTCCGCTGGTGTCGCCACCACGATCGCCTGATACTCATCATCCTGCAAAACGGTGTCTGGTTGGGCATAGCCCGTGACACCTTCATATTTTTCCACAAATTGTTGCCGGCGCTCCTCATCCATCTCCACAATGGCATCCAGCGCGCCGAGTTCATAAAAGTTTCGGATAAGATTCTTGCCCCAGTGTCCGGCTCCAAAGACTGCGAGTTTCATTTTATTCTCCATTAGCGTTGTGGCGTCCATACTGTAATTTTTTTACCCCTAATAAATAATAACAACGCTTTAAGCGCAGCTACATTGATCAAGCAATAGTAAAATGGTAACCTTAATATTTTTGGTACATTAAACTTTCCAAATTTTAGTCCAACCAAAGCCACCATAGCAAAACCATAGAATATAATTTGCATCCAAAATAGAAATTTATATAAAATTGTATTGTATAAAAAAAAGTTAAGAACAAAAACAAATAAAAGCACTATCGGTATAAACCACCGTAATAATTTGTGCAACCAGATTTGAATTGCAAAGAAACCATACTGAAATGGGTTTAAAAGGGCTTTGACGTATTTTATACCATGTAAACTCCTTAAAATAATTCTCACTTTCCTGTGAAATTCTTTTGTGTAATCAATCTCATTTTTTTCAAAAGCGACTGCATTAGAATTATAGATTACTTTTTTACCTCTCTTAACAACTTCTAACGGTTCAACCAAATCACTTATAATATCTCTTGATAAGGGGACATAATCTTCTTTTCGAATTGCATAAATTGCTCCGTTCGCCCCTATTATAGAAGTTATCCTACTTTCAAGTTCTTTAATCTTTTGCTCATACTTCCAGTAAGTGTTTTCTTCCTTACTCACAGATATCTTTTTTTCACTTGGTTGAAATCGCACTTCTCCACATACACCACCTATTTTATCGTCCGCAAAAGAATTTACAAGTTCGGAAATAGCATTAGGTTTGAAAATTGCGTTTGCGTCGGTGAATACTAATATCTCGTTAACAGACTTCTTTACTGCTGCATTCTGGGCATACGTTTTCCCTTTAGATTTCTTGTAAGATATAAATTTATAATTATTCCTTTTTGCTTTTTTAATTATAGAAGCAGTATTATCAGTACTACCATCGGAAACAATTATTACTTCAATATTTTGATTAGGGTAATTAATATTTTCTATGTTTTTAATTTTCTCTTCGATAACGTCTTCCTCATTATAACAAGAAAGAATTAATGAAACTGTAGGCAATGAATCCGAATATGAATTTGATAAATTCTTATTATCTTTGAAATTAATTAGATCTCTGACAATATAAATACTCCATAGAATTAACGGATATCCGATATATTCAAGTAAAACAACTGTTAGTAACAAAAAGAATATTATTTCTAACATTTAACTAAACCCTGTCTACGATATCCTTTATAGAGATCAAATTCATCTTTAGAACTTCAATATAGATTTGTCTTTCACTACTTCGGTTTATGACTATTGATATCAAATATTTCAAGCCAAAGAATGAAATATTTATCAAATTTAAGAGCATTAGGGAGGATAAAGATCGATGCTTCTCATAAAATAACAGGAGACTTCGATTTCGATTTAAAAATGAAATATGATTCGCCGGCTTTTCAATTCTTTTCCCAAAATGGATTATTGACTCTTCTCCATAAAAGCATATACTGTATCCTTTTTCCCTCAATCTATAACAAAGATCTAACTCTTCATGATACAGAAAATAATCTTCATCGAATCCACCAACTAAATTGAAAGCTTGACGATTGATGAACATAAATGCACCACAAATAGCTGGTACCGAGTAACAATTGGATTTTTCGTTTTTTGTATTTTTTTTTATACGTCGAATTAATGAGTTATTTATATACTTATTCAAACCTGTTAAGATTAATATTCTTCCCATTAGAGAGGGAAAATTAAATATTGATTTTTGAGGTGAACCATCAGGGTTTTTAAGTTGTATTCCAATACAATCTAAATCGCTCTTTTTTTGTGTAAGTGAATATAGATTTTCTAATGTATTTCCAGTAATCTTAACATCGTTATTAAGGATTAATACATATTCGCCTTTCGAATGCTTTACACCAATATTCATTCCAGCACCATAACCGAGATTCAAACTATTACAAATGATTGGTATAGATGGAAATTGATTTCTTACTAAATCTACTGTGTTGTCAGAAGAGTTATTATCAACAAGTATAATCTCATATGATACTTTTTTAGTATAGTGATATATA
>DASQZP010000813.1:0-2388 GCA_035638655.1 Bacteroidales bacterium | reverse complement strand
ACCTTAAAAAGGTACAATCAGGATTGGCTCTGTAACATTTAATTGTTCTACATTCAGTTGGAAATATCTTGTAGGGTTGATGTAAAATAGCACTCGAAAATAGCCTAATACGGGGTTGCGTTTTTTAGTAAATGAGGTGGGTACTGTTTATACAGAATTTGCCATACAGTAAGTTGAGTAGTTATAATAACAGAGGCGTTAGTTAAAGCAATATTTTTGATATTTGGCATTCATCGCCAAGGTATATCTTTAAAGGCAAACAATAATTAATAACTTCGGGTTAAATGATGGAATGATTTAGATCTAAAAGTTTGTTCCTTCACGTTGAAAATCAAAGATCAATTAGTAAATTATGAAGTCTGCCCTTGACGAAAAGTTAAAATCACTGAGTAAAGACCAAGAGTCTTTCGAACAACTCAAATTATTGTTTGCCGAGCTGAATAAGCAGAAAAATCGAGCTGAAAAGCATCTCCATCTATTAGAACGGGTTACAGAGAATGACTATGACTCTATTCTTATTACCGAATTACAATTAGAAAAACCAGGACCCAAAATAGTTTATGTAAACCAGGGATTTACCAAAATAACCGGTTATGAGGTCGATGAAGTTATCGGTAAAACGCCCCGAATTCTGCAAGGACCCAAGACCGATCGAGCAACATTAAACCGTCTGAAAGAGCGGTTGAAGAACGGAAGACCTTTTTTTGGGCAGACAGTCAATTATCGGAAAGATGGGTCAGCGTTTATTAATCAGTGGGATATTCATCCCCTGCGTAATGAAAAGGGTGAAATTACGCATTGGGTGTCGTATCAGCACGATATCACCGAGCGTAAACGGGCGGAAAAAATGATTGTTAACACGCATGCGGAATTTGATGAAATGGAACAAGCGTCAAAATCAACACTGCTGGATGTTGATACCGAAGGAACGATATTAGCTGCCAATAAATCATTCCGCAATCTAACGGGTTATGCCAAGGATGAACTTATTGGGAAGAAAATATGGGAGTTTTTTCCGCGGAAGTATCGTAATTCACTGAAAACACGCTTTGACAAAAAATTTGAAGCGCGTGATTTTAACAATCAAAAATTAATGGGCATTATTAAGCATAAAGAAGGCCTGCCCATTCAGGTTGAGGGTAAATCTTCGGTGCTCACCCTAAAAGAAAAAACAATTATTCGCACGGAGATAAATAACATTTCCTTACAGAAACGTATCATGGAAACGCTTGAAAAGCGAAATAAAGATTATGAAAATATCATTGGTCAGGCTACTGAATTCAGTTATCGGGTAAGCATGAAAAATGATGATTTGATACTCGATTATGTTTCCGAAGCTTTTTCAAGAATAACGGGGCTGCCACGAGAAAAAGTTACGAACGAAGAAGGACTCAAACTTTTTGTTCACCAAGAGGATATAGTGCGCTTTAAAAGTTGCTTGAAAAACGTAATAAATGGAAAATCATGTACGTGCGAATACCGCATAAAATTGGCTGATGGTAGTTATCAGCGTGTTCTTGATTATTGTAAATCTGGCACGTGTAAAAATAATGGATCCAGGAAATGTGTACGGGGAGCAGTGACATTAGTGTCAAATGAAACGCTTGATAAAAATGAAATTCATTCCGAAAATCTGTAAAATACGGATGAATTCTTCAACACCTATAACAATAAAGAACGCGTATCGCCTCTATGTCTGATATTCAGGAAGACCAACAAAAAATTATCGACGAATTTCGCGTCCTGTCCGACTGGACAGAGCGTTATAAGCACATTATTGCTATTGGTCAAAAATTGTCACCACTCGATGAGGAATATAAAATCGAAGACAACCTTGTACGTGGCTGCCAGTCCCAGGTATGGCTACATACGACATTTGATGAGGGCCGGGTTATCTTCGAAGCTGACAGCGATGCTGCAATTACGAAGGGATTAGTGGCCTTATTGGTTCGGTTCTATTCTGGGCGTACGCCCAACGAAATTATTCAAACCGATCCGATTTTTATCAAGAAAATAGGTATGCAAGAACATTTATCACCTACTCGATCTAATGGATTGGCATCTATGGTGAAACAAATGAAAATATATGCCATGGCTTATAAATCAAAGGCCGAGCAGGATACCTAACAGACCTTTATGATGAGCCTTTGAAACACTTTTCAGCGCGGGCTCTACCTCTTCTTGTCTAATTGTGCGTTAGATCATGCATCTTCTTCTGTAAGTGGAATTACTTCTTGGGCTTGTAATCCTTTTTCTCCTTCAGCTACCGTAAATTCAACTTCCATTCCTTCTTCTAGTTTTTTGTATCCTTCCATCACAATTTCGCTGTAATGAACGAAAATGTCTTCCCCTTCTTCACGGGTAATAAAGCCGTACCCTTTTCCATTA
>DASQZP010000812.1:0-8217 GCA_035638655.1 Bacteroidales bacterium | reverse complement strand
TGATGTAGCGTACCAGGTAACGGTGGTTATTATAGTTGAAAAATATATACCAGGTAGTATGTTTATTTGGCTGATATTTCACAAATTGCATATTTTTACCAAATCGTTTGAAATAATCCGGAGCATTCTTCTTTGAACAATTTGGCAGATCATGATATATAAATTCAAGAAGTTTGTCAATGTATTTTCGTGCAGCCTCTGGAAAACCAAAATAGCCCTTTTTGTAAAGAATATAGTTAGTCTGATCGAGATAATCGAGAACAGCGGGAGATACTAATACCTGGTTCATTTCTTAAACCATTCATCAATTTGCTTGTACATCTCTTTTCTCACTTCTTCAATAGATAGTCCTTTTCCCCATTCTTTTTCAAAATCATCCTCCATTTCCAGTGCTCCAATACGTTGAAGTAAATCAAGTATTTCGGGATGTTTTTTCAGATTGAAACGCGCATATGCCGGGCGCCCTTCATTATCCTTTTCAATTCGTATGCCGGATATATGTGTCATAGCATTGATTTTATACAAAGATAAAAATCATTATGAAATATGTTTTCTGCTTTTGGTATAAAAAAATTAAGTATTTTATCAGTCCTTTCTATTCTTTAATTTGAAAAACACCAGTACCGGATTATCTCCAATTTGAATATTTTCAACAGGATATTGCAGATATGCCGGTAGCATCAGTCCGGCTTTTTTAATATTTAAAATTATTTCTGGTTGTACCACGGAAACAAACCAGTTCTTTTCACCTGCGTATACCGGATTCAGTAACAACGCAATTACCATCAACCCTGGCAAGATAGAAAGGATACAACAGAATTTTCGGGGATTCATATTTTAGTTGTCCTCTCAGAGAGTAACAAAGTATTTTTTGTTTGGAATTGTCATATATCCACATCTGATTATCCCTGTGATCGGCAGTAAAGCATCCTATGCGGCCATATTCCTGTGGTCCTTTGCCTTTTCTTCCAATTCTCCTGATAAACCTGCCTTCTTTGTTGAATGTTAATAGCAGGTCATTCTGGTCATCAAATAAAATGAGGGTGTCATTTAATATTTCAAGCTTATTCACATTTCCGATCAATGACCGGGTATTGGTCTCCAGTGGCACACAATAAGCAGAATCAATGAATTCGTTCAAATCGGCACTGGTTATTGAGGTTGCGGAAGATACTTTTACTACGATATTGAAAATACTGTCAGGTAGAACCTGATCAGCAATTTTCCCGGATGGATGGTTATTGTGACATCCGATAATCATTAGCATGCCCGACAACAGAAACAGAGCATAATAAGCCGTTAAGCAGGTAGTAATCTTTTTCAATTTTGTGATTTTTTCGTTCAACTCACGTTTTAGTATGTAAATATAAATAGAGTCCGTTGATAAAGTCAAGTATCTGGATCAAAATGTTCAAGAAAAAGGCGTGTAAAAATTTTAATCCGTAGTATACTATTTCAATTAGCAATTGGCAATTGAAACCTTGCGGGGAAGTAGCCGATGCATAATTTGAACAACCTGTTGGTAAAAGTTGTCTCCTAAGCGCTTAATGCTTATGAGGAATTAAAATTTTTGTAATAACGTGGTTATCGGACATTATGGACAGACACTAACTAATGTTTCTGACAGGAGAAAATACCCGTGAGGCAGTATGTTTGTAAAAGCATAAGGTTAACTCTCTGCCAATATTACGATCCTATTCGCCGCATAACCAACATCTGTCCGGAAGGCTACCAGATATATACAAACAGGAGATGGCACCAAAAAAGAGACAAAAGGAGAAATGGAGTAAATGCCTACCGGTTTAAACGGTATACAACCTCAGGTTGCAGGAACTGCAAGAGCAGACACTTATGCACAAAGAGCAAGACCAACGGACGATACATTGACTGCAGCGAATATGCAATAAAATTGCAGTTTGAAAAAAAAATGAAAATTTCAGGCGTTTAAAAGCCTATAAAGCAATTTAATGACTATATTTATTCTGTGAAAAGGGGGTTTTATTTCACAGACTCATGTTGGCTGTAATATAAATAAGAAAAAATGAGAGACATTAAGGACATAACAGTTTTTACTAACGGGGATTCTACAAAAATTAGTTTCTGGTCGAATGTTCCTTACTTTTTTACCACCAGTATGGAAAAAAAAGGGATTAGGGTTAATCGTGTGGATATTTCCCCAAACGATCTTTATAGAAAAATATTTAACAGAACTGTGAAGGTATTGCTAAATAAGATTTATAAAGGTAAAAATACATATGATTATTATCGTTCTTATATTCATTTTTTAGATACACGTATTAGAATAAAAAATGCGATTAAAAGGTTTCCCCAGTCGGATGCATATGTTTTTCTTACTTTTAGCATTTCTGCTGTTAAATTGACTAAAAAACCAATTATTCAGTTTTGTGATTGGACTTATGATCATTATTTTCAGTATTTTGAAAATAGAAAACCTAATTTTTTTGAATTACGATGTGTCAACAGGGAAAATCACCAAATTAACGGATCAGATATAGTATTTTCTCTCTTTCCCAGTGTGTCAGAATATATGAAAGAAAAATACATTAGTAAAGTTGTTTATTTAGGAAATGTAATAAATTCAATACAAAAGTCAACAGAAAATGAAATTTTAAATACTAAGGCTAATTCTGAAAAGATTTTGTTTATAGGATCTGCAAAATATATTGAAGGAGCGAAGGCATTAATTCAAGCCTTTATAATATTGAAAAAAAAGTACCCTTCAATGAGTTTGCATCTTGTCGGGCTAAGTAAATTGCAATTCAAACAAATACCAAAAGATGTTTTTTGCTACGGATATTTGGATAAAGCTGATAATAAGCAGAGAAATATTTATTACCAGCTTTTAAAAGAAGCAAAAGTGTTTGTAAACACAACTCCTAAATGGAGTGCCTTCTCTGCTTCCATAGAAGCAATGTATTTTTATACACCTGTAATTGTCCCTGCATATGAGGAATTTACAAGAACTTTTGGAACCAACTTTATAGGAGGTGATTTTTGCGATGACAATTCCATTCTTGAAAACAAAATTGAATCAATTTTCGAAGATAAATCATATAACCAAATTTGTATTAATGCAAATAAATTAGTTAAAGAATTTACCTGGGAATCATATATTGACAAATTGTTATTAGAAATAGAAAACTGTAGCCAATAAATAGGAATATGAGCAGTTGGTATGACCCTGCTATTATTTGCTTCGCTGCGCTTCTCCCTGAGGCGTTCGAAACTCCTTCCACGGATCCCGGTTGAACAAAATCCACAGCTCAATCAGCACTATTCACTTATCAAAGGTTTTTCATGAGTATTGGATTAAAAATTCAAGGGTTAAAATGTTGGATGAACCAGGCTGTAATAATAAAGAAAGGGTTTTTGAGGCTTTTTGTTTTAAAGACCAAAATTATGTCTGCAATTTCATTCATAATCCTTATTATTCCGGTAAAAATCAAGGGGTGTCATGAGACATCATAAATGGCCGTCTCTACAAATCGCAATTGATGATTCATCATTATTTATTGTTTAACGTATTCAGACTGTTTCTCATGTCACTAAGTCTTTCCTCTCTCAACCCCTCCAACTTTTCAACTCCTAAACTCCTAAACTCCTAAACTCCTAAACTCCTCAACTCCCAAACTTCTCATCTCTCCCAACTCACCTCTCCCAACTCACCTCTCCAACCTTCAAACCTTCAAACCTCTCTCACCCAACTTCTCAACTTCTCAACCAGCCCCGTCTTCGGTCTTCGGTCTTCCGACTTTTCCCGTCCTTTTGGCAAAATAAATTTTCTTGCTATCTTCACGTGAGTTAAACATGCTACACGATGACCCTGTTAATTGTCGGGATTTACTTCTTTATACTCCTCCTTGTTTCAGTATTTAGTTACCGGAAAGGGTTCAGGAATATTTTCAGTACCGGCAAACGACTGCCCTGGTTGCTGGCTGGTTTCTCGGTGTTTGTTATTAATCCGGGTACCATCAATATTCTTTCGAAAATGGGAATTGTGGCCACGGAGGGTTATTCCGGCATGTGGATTTTTTATACCGGGATGCTGGGGGCCGGCTTCCTGCCTGTTATCTTCGCACCGTTATGGAGCCGGTTGCGTTTCATGACGGACAACCAGTTTATCCTGCTCCGGTTTTCAGGTGCCTCAGCCAGGATTCTTCACCTTTTCAGGGCCGTATACGTGGGTTACCTCGTGGTTGCCCTCTTTATTGCCCAGGTTTTTACAGGCCTGACAAAACTGCTGATCGTATTTTTTGGGGTATCCTATATTCAGGCATTTCTATTGATTGGTGGAGGTATGATATTGCTGGTTTTCAAAAATTCATTGCGTCTGAAAATCCGGACTGATTTCCTGAACGGTATACTCTATATCCTTGCCTTCGCGGCCGGGGCTTATTTTGTTGTCCGGCAGTATGGCGGAACAACCCATATGTATGCCGAGCTGAATGCGCACTATAGAGATTATATCCGGCTGTTCCCATCCTCTGTTGAGCAGAGCACTTTTGGCACCGTTCCCACGCTGCTGGTTTATTTTCTGGTGCAATGGTGGTCCATAGATGTGCTGGACGGTGCCGGACCGGAAGCGCAACGCTTTATGAATATCAGGAACCCCAACCAGGCGTTTAAGGCCGCATTCCTGCCAATGGTGCTTTTCAGCCTGGTTTTCCTGTTTCATTCATTTGTGATTGATGCCGGTATCCTGATGTTCAACCAGGAGGCTTTTCAAGTGCCCCTGATTAACGGGGCGCCCGATCCGGAGGCTGCTTTTATCAGTATGTATAAAATGGCCATGCCGGGTGGATTAAGCGGCGTAATATTTATAGCCTTCCTGACGGGCTTTGTCAGTTTTATCGAGTCTTTCATAAACTGGGGATCGGGTTATATCGTTGTTGATGTTTTCAAAACCTACGTGTTCCCCGGTCGACCGGAAAAATTCTTCTCGCGGCTGTCCTATGCTGTCATGCTGCTTATTGGGTTTACCGGATTGGTTGTGGCCTGGTACAATTCTTATTTGCTCGGGCTGCAGAAATTTATTTTTGCCATGGGAGCGGGGGTCGGACCGGTTTTTATACTGCGTTGGTTCTGGTGGAGAATAAATGCCTGGTCGCAGTTCACCGCCATGCTTTCCAGTCTGCTGTATGCCGTGGGATGGGACCTTCTGTACAAATACACTTCTTTCTTTCATGAGTTTGTAAGTCAGCAGCAGGTTTCCCTGAATATGAATTACTATGCTTTCAAACTCGTTTGTCTTACCCTGCTGGTAACCGCCACCTGGCTGCTGGTTACTTTTCTTACGCGTCCGGATGATGCGGAAACTATCCGGAAATTTGTGGAGAAAGTTAAGCCCGGAGGCGTCTGGCCGGGCATTGAAACGGCAAAGCAGACTTTTAAACCCGTCAAATTGCTGTTGCTGGTTGTTTATGCTGTGGTATCTGTTCTTCCCTTTTTGTTTATATGGGAGTTTAAATTTGGTTCGCAGGCGCTCGCATCGGCCATGGCGATTAGCTGGATTGTTCTGATGATTTTTGTTGTGAGGCGCATGGGCCGGACGGATAAGTGAAAAGCGACAGGTTAAACCCGGACTCTTCAATCATTTGTGTTGCAAACAGGGCAATATCCTTATTTTCCCCCGGGTGATTATACAAAAAGAAAGCGGTGAAAAAATCATAACCTGCAAACCTGCTCAGCTTGATCCCCGCCTCAAAGTAATAGTCAGCTTTTTCCGGCACGCCCTTATCGGTGAAGTAATCAAACATAAACCAGTTCAGCAGCAACAGGAAAATATAATCGTCAAACGTTGTGGTATAATTTTCAATGGCCCCGGTGAACATGGTTTCAAAACTATCATCTGTTGATTTGCCGAGTTTGTACCTTGCATATTCCATAAACAGATGGGGTACGGTATTCTGATTGTGCCGCAGGAGCGTGTACTTAGGGTCCTCATTTTTTTCAGTGTAATAGTGCCTGAAAGCATGGTCGAGCAGTTTTTCGAGTACTTCAAATTCCTGCACCAGTGCCAGGGCAACCATTATATACAACTCAAATTCAATGAAGCCTCTTTCCAGGTAACCAGGATAGGTATACGCGATTTTTGCTGTCTGTTCAGTAAAAGGCCAGAGATCTGCCGGCCGGCGGCCTTCAACAAAATAATTGTAAAGAATATGACTGGCTACTTTTCTGCCGGACGGCCAGGGATAGATATTTTTACCGGGCTGGATATTACTGATTACGGCAAAATGTTTTTGGCAGGTGTTGGTATCCATTTTCAGGAAACCTGCCAGAAAAAGAATGGAATGGCCAAACAGGGTTGGCTCGGCCCCGTTTTCATGTTTGAGAAAAGCAAGGATCCTGCGGACATAATTATTAAAAAGATAGTTGGTATCCACAAACTGTTCGAAGAAATACATCCTGCCTGCCCGTGAGGCTGCGAATGTTTCGATAAGCCGGTTCCGGATGCCGTTATTTATTCTGAAACTCTTACCCACCGACATACGAACCGAAAATGAACCGATAATGCTGCCGGGGAGTTCACAGAATCTTTCCAGGACATCATAATTCTCAAGTTCGTAGGCAATCTCGTACAACAGCGCTGTAAGATGCTGTGCACGGGCAGGGTTGTCTTTGGCCGTGGCCACTGATCTGATCAGCTCAAAGTCGAGCTGATTATTTTTTTCTATCAGGTACAGCGTCAAAAGATAATAGAAAATACTGGTATGCTTAAATCTTATACTTGTAACGAGGGTGCCATATTTATTAATCGTGCGTTCTTCCATCAATATGCCGGCCTGTAACAGTTCCCTGAAGGCATTGTAATAACCTGTTTCCCGTTTCAGGTGGACCGGCAACAGGTTTTTCAGCTCGTTTTTGTTAATATCGCTATAGTCCCCCTGTTTTGCCATTAACATGATGATGGTATTGATCACGTCCTGTTTCTGTTCGGCATATACCGATTCAAAAACAAAAACCCTGATATATTCCCTTATAATATCAGTGTTTGATATGTTTTTCAACGAATTTTCCCGGCTAAATAGCTTGCTGATCAGGTACAGGTTGATGGGAATCCTGATCATTTCCCGTAAATCCCACGGAATGCTCTCGTAGATCAGCGGGTAATCAGCCTTTTCGTTATAATGATCTACAATGGAAAGTATCTCATGGTTGGACAGCAGCGGCATGTTGGAAAAACCTGCTTCGAGTGTTGGCTGCAGCTGTGCTGTCAGGTTTTGGAGAGCCTTTTGGTTAAACCGGTTAGCCAGGTGGCTCTGCCAGGCCGCTTCCCTGACGGTGAATACGATTTTTAACCGTCCCGTGCCATGGTAGAGGTTGGCAGCCTGGAGGATATACTCAGCAAGTAGATTTATTTTGTCCGGCTCATTGCCTGTTTCGTCGAGTGCATCCAGCGCGATTAACAGCTTTGTGTTTTTGGAGCCGGGTTGATTCAAAAACCAGTTGATCAGATTATCAGCCCTGGTAAGCTGCAGAGATAACTGATTTTTCTCTCCTTTTTTGGGCAGCAGCATGGAAAGAAAGAGAGAAGCCGGGCAGAACAGTGCAGTAATATTATCCTTCAGGTCCGATATCCAGTGTGCCAGGGCTGTCGATTTCCCATGGCCTCCGGGCGCTACCACGGGAAAAATTACCTCAGTAGAATCCAGAAAATTATTCAGTTGTGCATTTACCTCCTCCCTGGGTATGGTGAGTTGAAAGCCCCCCAGTGATTTGACGGAGATACTCTTAAGCGTATACCGTGTAATCTGACTGATCTTTCCGGTAAGCTCTTCACTATGGAGGGGGGGAGAAGATCCGGTTACAGGCTTTTGTCTTTCCAGGGATTTATAATCGGACGCCCCGCAATAGATGGCCAGCGTATCAAGATTAAAAGTTGAGATGGATGATTTACTGGGCAGTAATCCGAAGAAACGACGCAGCGTAGCTTCGCTGATGCTTCTTTTGGTGAATGAGTATACCTCTTCAGCGAGCATTTTACAATCCCGCGGGGAATTGACCGGTCTGCCAAACTTATCCAGAATATGTTGCCTGAGGTGACTGTCCATATATTTAGAGTTTGTCAATAAAGTCAAGTGTCTGGATGATAATGTTCGAGAACAAGGCGTGCAAAAATTTTAATCCGCAGTATACTAATGTATATGAGGAATTAAAATTTTTGTAACAACGCAGTTATCGGACATTATGGAC
>DASQZP010000811.1:0-7980 GCA_035638655.1 Bacteroidales bacterium | reverse complement strand
CCGGAACACCAGTTACCATGTATCCAGGACAGATAATAACTTATAAAGTAGCTCCATTCCCGGGAATCAGAACCAATTGGGTTACCGAAATAACCGGAGTATTATTTCAGAAATATTTTATTGATGAACAACGATATGGTCCGTATTCAATGTGGCATCATGAACATTATTTTACCAGGACGGGGCGGGGTGTGCTGATGACTGATATGGTTTCTTATAAGATTCCCGGAGGGTTGGCCGGAAGATTAATGATGAATAGATTGATAAGAAACCAGCTTAAGAAAATTTTTTCTTATCGCAGAAATATTCTGGAAGATATGTTTGGTAGTATTGAGCGGTAAGTGTCACAATAAAATAATAATGAAATAATTATCGGATATACATTATCTATTTTGGAACCTTTTTTAACCACGGATCATTAGAAATTTTCTGTAGAGATTAGCGACATTTATTTCTTTAGCAGGCATGTATTCCTTTACAGGATATGAAGCTTTCACCAATTTTCTGCCCTCACTAATATCTTTTAAAGCTCCCATGGCTATAGCCTGCACAATAATATTACCGGCAGCCGCACTTTCAACTGGCCCGGCTATAATTTTTCTGCCGGTTAAATTTGCCGTTTGCCGGCAAAGGTATTCCGACCGGCATCCGCCACCTATCATATGAACTGTATTGGCTTCGGAACCGGATAATGATTCGGCGAGTTCCAGGTTAAATCTGAGAGAACAGCATAAACTGTTATAGGCCGATTTAAAATAATCTGCAGGCCCCGTGGGAAGTATTTGATTTGTCAGGTTATAATATTCATCAAACGCCAGTTTCATATTTGCCGGATTATAAAATATTTCATTGTCCGGATAAACCAGCCCGGTATAATCTGAATCAGAAACCAGTGATTCAATTTCCTGAAAGCTGTATTCCTTTTCCATGGAGCTCCTGAGACGCTGAATAAGCCAGAGGCCCACAATATTTTTCAAAAATCTGTATGTATTATCATATCCCCGTTCATTTGTAAAACCTTCACGGAAAGCTTCATCTGTAAGTACGGGTTCATTTGTTACAATGCCGGTTATACACCAGGTTCCGGTAGCAATATAAGTGAAATGATCGTTTTCAGCAGGAATGGCTGCAATAGCCGATGCAGTATCATGACCACAGACTGCGATTACTTCCATTTCTTCAGGAAAACCGGTTGATGGAAGCACCTTTCCTGTTTTTCGGCCGGGAGGAATAATTTTCCCGAAAAGTCCGGGTTTAAGATTCAGCAACGAGAGTATTTTTTTGTCGGGAACCGGATTACCAGCGCCAAACACCTGAGAAGTACAGGCAATAGTAGTTTCATTATATGCAATACCACTAAGTTTCCAGCTTATAAACCCTGGTATAAAAAGAAGTGTTTCTGCTTTTTTCAAAAGGTTGCTGTTTTTAATCGAAAAAAGCTGAAGCAAAGTATTAAAAGGGTAAAAATTAATACCGGTTCTTTTAAAAGTCTCTTTTCCGGACATTAGTGCTTTCCACTCCTGTTCCATCCCCTCCGTTCTTATATCCCGGTAAGAGACCGGTAATTCAATTAGTTTTCTGTTTTTGTCAAGAAGTACGAAATCAACTCCCCATGAATCAACTCCAATGCTTGTAACTTCTGTTTTGCCCGAAATGATCTCCTGAGATACAGCATTGGTTATAGCTGAGAAAATGTTTTCAATGTCCCATCTTTCATGCCCGTCGATTACTTTGATCTCGTTGTTGATTCTGCGGATCTCTTTATAGCTGATTTTCTCCTTTGTAACAGTTCCTAACATCACCCTTACACTGGATGCTCCCATATCGATAGCGATACAATTGAAAATATTCTTCATAATATATTTTATGCTTCGATTAAAACTATACGAAATATGGTTTATTCAAGGGTAAAGGTCTTAAAATGTGCCGAACAAAGCAAAATCTTCAGTATTGCAAAGCACCTGGCTGTAAAAGAAAAAATCTAAACGGTTGGTTTCCATTTTTCTGTTGAGCTGCAGGATAGGGTGATCTGCTGACACTTTAAAATATTCCTGGATAGTTGGATTTGCCTTGATGGCAGCTATTTCCTGTTCCCCCCCCTTAACCTGAAGCTGGTATTGTCGGCGAAGGATGTCAAAGAGCGAACGGTCTTCAAAATTTCTGGATGTAAATCTTGGAAGATTAATATTAGGGATCATGGTAGTGTCAAAAAACACCGGTTTATCATTTATCAACCGGAGTCGTTCCATATAAATGCAGCCAACCTCTTTTTCCTTAGCGTTTAATTCAAATGTAAATGCCCTGTCCCATTTCTGAACCCGGGGTTTAACGATAACATAAGTTTTCAGGTTCTCTTTTCCGATAGCTGAAGTAGTTCCTGCGAATGACAGGATGCCGACGCCCTTGGGAAGTCCCTTGACAATACTGCCCTTGCCCTGCTGTTTTTTTATGTAGCCTTCATTCAGTAAAGCATCCAGTGCTTTGCGAACTGTAGGTCGGGTGGCACCATGGATGGTACAAAGTTCATTCTCGGAAGGCAATAGCGTCCCTTCTTCATAAGTCCCGTCAATGATTCGTTTACGCAGAACTTCATAAATCTGCCTGTGTAATGGCATTACATTTTTCATAAAATGTGTTTACAAGTTTATTTGTAATTTCATGAAATTAATGTTGTAAAGATAATAACAAATATTTACAACTTTACTCACTACAACAGATTATTTGTTCCGTGTAAATTATTTCACTTAAAAATTTTGAGGTAATCAAAAAATGTCTTAAGTTTGTAACTTGTATATACAAGTAATGAATTACTCGTTTTTTAATATAACAAATTAATATATGGCTACACCGGTAATAATGCCCAAACAGGGTCAGTCAGTTGAAAGTTGTATTATCACACAATGGTTCAAGAAAAAAGGAGAACAGGTAAAAATAGGGGAATTGCTTTTTGCTTATGAAACAGATAAGGCTGCTTTTGAAGAGGAGGCCCCGGTAGATGGAATTATTCTTGAGGTTTTTTATAAAGAAGGAGATGAAGTTGAGGTACTCAAAAATGTAGCTGTTATCGGAAAGGAAAATGAATCAATCGAGGAATTTCTGAATGACGCAGATAGCAGAGAGAGAAAAGAAAGTCCGGCTCAGGAATCAGAAGAGAAAACACATGCTGTAAGTACTGGCGTTTCAGATCAAAAACCGGTAACTGCAGACTCAGCACCAGCTACAAATCAGAGTCAGAAATTTATCTCACCACGGGCGCGTAAACTGGCCGGAGAAAAGGGAGTTGCCATTACTGATATTCAGGGAACCGGTCCCTCCGGAAGGATCATCGAAAGAGATATATTGGCCTATATGGAAAAAAGACCGAAGATTAGTCCACTGGCCAAAAGAGCCATGGAAGCAGAGGAAAAGATTTCTGCGGAAACCGGTAGCGGTCTTGCCGGCACAATTAATTATGATGATCTGAAAGCTAAAGTGAATGAAGTGTATGCAGGAGATTTTGATGATAAGCCGCTATCCAACACGCGTAAGATCATTGCCAAATCAATGTATGCTTCTTTGCAGAACACGGCACAGCTTACCCATCATCTTAGTGCTGATGCCCGCAAGCTGCTGGAACTGAGAAGCAAGGTTAAGGCCAAACAAAAAGAAGGTTTTGAATATAATATCACCCTGAACGACATGGTCTGCTATGCCGTTGTAAGGGCATTAAAGAAACATTCTGAAGTGAATGCCCATTTTCTGGGAGACTCAATCAGGACATTTAAGAAAGTACATCTCGGATTGGCGGTCGACACCGAAAGAGGGCTAATGGTTCCTGTTGTAAGGAATGCTGATGATCTGTCCCTCTTCGGACTGTCGTCCCAATTAAGAGCTGTTGCTGAAAATTGTAAGACAGGGAAGATAAACCCGGATTTCCTGGCCAGTACAGCTGCTTCATTTACCGTTTCAAACCTTGGAAATTATGGTGTTGAGATGTTTACCCCTATAATCAACGTTCCGCAGGTGGGTATCCTGGGTGTAAATACAATCATTCAGCGTCCCGCACAGCTGGAAAACGGAGCTTTCGGATTTGTTCCCTACATGGGACTGTCCCTTACTTATGATCATCGCGCTGTTGATGGTGGTCCGGCTACCATTTTCTTGGCTGCCATCAGAGATGAGATTGAAAATTTTGATACAACAATATTATAGAAATTACCCTAAGTAGACGATATGTATGATCTTGGAATAATAGGAGGTGGGCCTGCAGGCTATGTTGCCGCAGAAAAGGCTGGACATGCCGGATTAAAAGTTGTGCTTTTCGAAGGCAAAGAACTGGGAGGTGTTTGTTTGAATGAGGGTTGTATACCTACCAAAAGCCTGCTATATTCTGCCAAACTTTATGAGCATGCATTGCATGGCGCTTCTTTTGGTATAAATGCTTCTGGTGTTGAATATGATTATGGCACTATTTTCAAACGTAAAAATAAAATAGTTAAAAAACTGGTAAGAGGGGTCGGTAGCAAGATGAAAGTGAACCATGTTGAGGTAATCAGCGAGTTTGCTGTTATTCGTGAACGTAGTGAAGGCTTCATACAACTACAGGCCGGAAATACTGATTATCAGTGTAAAAATATTTTGATCTGCACCGGTTCGGAATCGGTAATTCCACCAATTCCAGGATTGGAGAAAGACAATATTCTTACAAGCCGTGAAATATTAAATCTTGAAAAAATACCTGAATCGCTCGTAGTGATTGGCGGAGGTGTGATCGGTTGCGAATTTGCAAATTTCTTCTCTACCATGGGATGCAAGGTTACAGTGATCGAGATGATGGATGAGATCCTGCCGGGTATGGATCGTGAGCAGAGTGTACTTTTGCGCAAGGAAATGGAACTGACGGGTGTGGACTTTAATTTGGGTTGCAGGGTAACCAGTCTGAAAGGGAAAAAAGTGACTTTTGAGAATGACGGGGAAGAGCAATCTGTAGAAGCTGCCGAAGTGCTTATAAGTGTTGGTCGCAAACCGGTAACATCTGGTGCCGGACTTGAAAATATCGGAGTGGAATTGTTTCGTGGAGGTATTAAAATTGATGAACATTGCCGGACCAATATACCCAATGTGTATGCTGCAGGTGATGTAACCGGTTTTTCTTTGCTGGCACATACTGCAAGCAGGGAAGGAGAGGTGGCCGTTAATAACATTGCAGGTAAAAAAGATGTTATGCGCTACCGTGCTATTCCGGCTGTGGTTTATACCAATCCGGAGGTTGCAGGTGTCGGTCTTACCGAGGAAATGGCCGGACAAAAAAATATAGAATATGAAGTCAGGTCCCTGCCAATGACCTATGCTGGACGATTCATGATTGAAAATGAATCATTTAGTGGCATGTGCAAAATTCTGGTAGGAAAAAAATACGGTGAGGTGTTGGGTGTACACATGATAGGGAATCCTGCATCCGAAATGATTTTTGGTGCTGCCATGGCCATTGAGTCGGAAATGACACTGGATGAGATGAAAGAACTGATTTTTCCACATCCTACAATTTCAGAGATAATTAAAGAGAATGTTTTTACTTTCTAATCAATTAATATTATGCCTAAAACGCAATTTATAGATCCTTCAAAAGTACGTAAGGCAAGTGAATTGACTTTTGCCCCGATTCCGCTTAACAAGTATAACAAAACTGTAAAGGATGAACTGAACAATTACAGCAAGGAAGATCTTATACGTATTTACCATGATATGCTGGTAATCCGTGAATTTGAAACCATGCTGAATCTGATCAAGACTACTGGTGAATATCATGGAATAAAATATAGCCATCCCGGTCCGGCGCACCTCTCGATAGGACAGGAAGCATCAGCAGTTGGCATGGCTTATAACCTGAGTGTGGACGATTTTATCTTTGGATCGCACAGGAGTCACGGGGAAATCCTGGCAAAAGGACTTAGTGCTATTCATCAGCTCAGTGATGACAGGTTGACAGAGATCATGGAGTCATATTTTGATGGCAGGATATTAAAGATTGTTAAAGAGGGGTTTAAGGGGTCAGATAAACAACTGGCTATCCGTTTTCTCATTTACGGAACCCTGGCTGAGATTTTTGCCCGGGAAACCGGTTTCAACAAGGGACTGGGAGGAAGTATGCATGCTTTCTTTACTCCGTTTGGTGTTTATCCAAATAATGCTATTGTTGGGGGTAGCGGCGATATTGCAGTAGGAGCTGCATTGTACAAAAAAGTAAACCGCAAACCCGGACTGATAGTGGCCAATATCGGGGATGCTTCACTGGGATGCGGACCTGTATGGGAAGGTATGACTTTCTCGGCCATGGATCAGTTTAACAGTCTGTGGGCAGATGATATGAAAGGTGGATTGCCGGTTATTTTCAATATCATGAACAACCAGTATGGTATGGGAGGCCAGACCTGTGGTGAAACAATGGGCTACAGTGTTGCAGCACGTGTTGGTGCCGGTGTTAATCCTTCCCAGATGCATGCTGAGAGAGTTGATGGTTACAATCCGCTGGCAGTGATTGATATATTTAAGCGCAAAGAGGAGATCATCAAAGAAAAGAAAGGTCCTGTTCTTATTGAGACCCTTACTTATCGTTTTAGTGGCCATTCACCTTCCGATGCTTCCTCTTATCGTTCAAAAGAAGAAATTGAAGCCTGGGAAGCACAGGATTGTATCATTTCTTATGGAAAGGAACTGGAGAAAGCAGGGATATCAACTGCTGAACAGATGGAAGACACCTGGAACCAGATAAAGAAACTGATGGAGGAGATGCTTGCTTTCTCTATCGATGAAGAAAAATCTCCCCGGATGGATATGATCAGGAATCCTGAACAGATTGGTGAAATGATCTTTTCTGACGAATCTATTGACAAAATGGATGACAGAGAACCGGAAGTCAATCATCCCATGGAAGAAAATCCAAGGGTACAGCAAATTGCAAAAAAGAACAGGTTTGCTTATGATGAGAATGGAAAACCATATTCAAAGATGAAGCAGTACCAGCTCAGGGATGGTATTTTTGAGGCTATCCTCGATCGCTTTTATAAAGATCCCACACTGATTGCCTATGGTGAAGAAAACCGTGACTGGGGAGGGGCATTTGCTGTTTACAGGGGACTGACAGAAGCATTACCCTATCACCGGTTGTTCAATTCACCCATTTCTGAAGGTGCTATCGTTGGTACAGCAATTGGTTACGCCATGTGCGGCGGACGGGTAATACCTGAGATTATGTATTGTGATTTTCTGGGAAGAAGTGGTGACGAAGTATTTAACCAGATGCCCAAATGGCAGGCTATGAGCGGTAACCTGATTAAAATGCCGGTGGTGCTCAGGGTTTCTGTCGGATCAAAATACGGGGCACAGCATTCCCAGGACTGGACTTCGCTGGTGGCTCATATTCCGGGTTTGAAAGTATGCTTTCCTGCCACCCCTTACGATGCCAAAGGATTAATGAACAGTGCCCTGCAGGGAACAGATCCTGTTGTTTTCTTCGAAAGTCAGCGAATTTATGATATCGGCGAACAATTTCATGAAGGCGGTGTACCTGAAGGATTTTATGAAATTCCTTTTGGAGAGCCTGACGTGAAGCGGGAAGGCGGGGATGTTACTGTTCTTTCTATCGGCGCTACACTTTACAGAGCACTGGATGCTGCAAAAATACTGGAAGAAAAACATGGCATGAGTGCCGAAGTGATTGATGCACGGACATTGGTACCTTTCAATTATGATCTGGTAATTGAATCTGTTAAGAAAACCGGTCGGATTGTAATTACAGGTGATGCCAATTCAAGGGGATCATTCCTGAATGAGCTGGCACGAAATGTCACTGAACTGGCCTTTGATTACCTGGATGCACCCCCGGTCGTTGTAGGCTCAAGGAACTGGATTACGCCTGCGTTTGAACTTGAAGAGTACTTCTTCCCGCAACCAGACTGGATAGTAGATGCTATCCATGAGAAAATTGTTCCTTTGAAAGAA